>CAXHAT010000002.1:0-123331 GCA_964014485.1 uncultured Deferribacteres bacterium | reverse complement strand
AGATGTGTATAAGAGACAGGCATTATCTCTCGTGCAATATATTTTAAATGTGCTTTGTGATCAGTTTTGTTAGGGACAAGCTAAAGCTTGAACTACAAACGATAGTGCTTCCGTCTTCATCCGAGCGCAAAGAATGTTCTGTCGTTTGTAGTTCAAACTTCAGTTTGCAAATCGCGGCGTAAAATTGTCGATGATTCTGTGATTGAGCTTACAACTTCAAGATAGCGTTCGGCGACGCGACCCGGGGCGAACCAAGGGAGTTTTTCCTTATTCGCCACACCCATTTTCTGTCGAAGCGTGGGATCGACAACAAGTTTTTCCAGCGCTGCGGCCAACTTTTCCGCATCTTTTTTCGGGGCAAAAAAGGCGTTTTCGCCTTCGACCAAATGATCGGCCATGCCCCGAATTTTCGTTGTGACGATGGGCAGCGAAAAATCCATCGCTTCGGAAATCACCGTCGGGAAGCCCTCGCTCCAGCTTGGCAGAACAAAAATATCCGCCGCGCGATAGTGATGCATCAAGTCTTCCCCGGCGCAATATCCGGCAAAATTAACGATTGAAGAAACGCCCAAACTCTCCGCCTTGCGCCGCAAATTTTCTTCTTCCGGCCCGTCGCCGACAATCGTCAAGCGAACATTCAATCTGATGTTATGCGCTTTGTCCCGTAACACACCTTCTACGTCATTCCCGCGCAGGCGGGAATCTATTGGCGGTGCATGCGGGGAAAAGATTCCCGCCTGCGCGGGAATGACATCCAGAATCGTTTTTTGTGTTTTTGAGCTTTCGCGTAACGTCAGATTCAATTCCTTTTTCTGAAGCAAAGAAACGGCGTCTAAAAGCTCAAAAAGTCCTTTCGCTTCAATCAATCGACCGACGAACAGAATATTTGCGGCTGAATCTTTTTCAGGCCGCGTTTCATCGCTCGCCGTGCGTTTTTCGATGTAAGGATTTTCGACGACGACAACGTTTGCCCCAGGCTGAAATTTGAGAAAATCGCGCCGCTCCTCGTGCGACAACACCAAAATCGCATCACTGTTGCGCAGAATAATGCGATTGCACAATTTGAATAGCCATTGCCCAGGTTCCTTAAACTTGTGCGACACGCTGCCGTGAAGCTGGATGATCGTTTTCCGGGATCGCCCTTTCGTGAGCAAAACCAGCGCTGTGTCACGCAAAATTGAGAACCAATCGTGGAAGGTTTTGACGAGTAAAATGTCGTATCGATTTCGCGTCAGCGTTTTGCGAATTTTAAGCACATCGCCGAAGCGGCCAAAGATTTTCTCGAACAGCGACTCGTTCTCCCGCCGCTTTCCCCATACCGCCGTGTCGATTTCACAATCGAGCTTTTGGAGTTCATCGATCAAAACGCGGGAATGCCGCGCGATTGGGCCTTTCACGTCCGGGTACGGCATGGGCATGAGAATGCGAATTCGGGGCATTTATTTGAGCGCCTCGTGCAACATACCCAGCGTCCAAATCGCATTGCCCGCCTCGCGGCCGCCGCTGTGTTGTTTAGCCAAAAGCTGCTCAACGCCTTGTTTCCGGATAAAATCAAATTTCGCCGCTTGCAGCGCCAGCGTTTCGATGCTCGCGCCGTTTTTGAACCACTCGCCCAGCGGCAGGGCAAAGCCTTTTTTCGGTGCGGTGAGCAATTGTTCCGGCAGCTTCACGCCAACGGTCGCGCGCAAAATATGTTTGCGCGTGTAACCCTTCATTTTCACGTCCATACTCACGGTCGCCAGCAATTCCATGATGCGATGATCGAGAAAAGGCAGGCGCGTTTCGAGACCATGCGCCATCGAAGCGCGGTCGACTTTGCAGAGCATGTCGTCGGGCAATGAAATTTTGGTGAGCCAATAATTGAGCTTGGAAAAACTGCCCAGATTTTGAACCGGCGCAAGCGCTTCTTCGATAAATTCTCGCGCCGCTCGAACATCCTTCATCGCGTCGCCCAAAACCGCGCAACGCTCTTCGCGCGTCAATCCAGTCTGCTTCGACTCGATTCGGTCGACAACATCCAGATTGGCGCTGGCAACCACACGCTCGGCGCGCAAAAGTTTTTCCCGGAAACTTGACGGCGCGGTGTTTTTCGCCGCCGTCAAACCGTTTTGCAAAACGCCTTTTCTGAAAAATCGCGGCATGCGGCCAAACTGTTCGCTGAATTTCTCGCCTTGATGAATCGTGTAGCCGCTCAAAACTTCATCGCCGCCGTCGCCGGTAAGCGCCACCGCAACCCGTTCACGCGCAATTTTGCTGACGAGATAAGTCGGCAGCGCTGACGAGTCGCCGAACGGCTCGTCGTAGTGCAACGCCAATTTTTGCATCAAACCGTCCGCGTCTTTCGGCGTGACGATCCGTTCGCGGTGGTCCGCCCCGACGCTTTTCGCCATCGCCTGCGCCAAATCACGCTCGTCAAAAGCTTTGAATTCCGTGCCCATCGTGCAGGTTTTTACCGGCTCGTCGGAGAAGCGCGACATGGCTTGCACCACGGCGCTGGAATCGAGACCGCCGCTCAAGAACGCGCCGAACGGCACGTCGCTGCGCATGCGCAAGCGCACGCTGTCGTAGAATAGTTCTTCAAATTCTTCGAGAATTTTGGCTTCGTCGCGTCGCTGCTGGCGTTCCGGCAAAATCGGTAAGTCCCAGTAAGCGTGCGTCTTGATTGCGCCGTTTTCGACAATGAGTGAATGGCCGGGCTTGAGCTTGAAGATGTTTTTGAAAAAAGTGTTCGGTGCCGGGACGTAGGTAAAACAGAGGTAAGCGTCGAGCATTTCGCGATTAATTTCGCGCGGCGCGCCGAAAGCAAACAGCGTTTTGAGTTCCGAGCCAAAAACAAACGTGTTGTCGTGAATCGTGTAAAAAAACGGTTTCTCCCCCGCTCGGTCGCGCGAGCAAAAAAGGCGCTTTTCCTGCCGATCCCAAAGCGCGAACGCCCACATGCCGTTGAATTTTTCAACGCAATCCGCGCCCCATTTTCGATAGGCTTCGAGAATCACTTCTGAGTCGGACTGTGTCTTGAAAACCGTTCCGGAGCTCTTGAGCTCATCTCGCAATTCGATGTAATTGTAAATTTCGCCGTTGTACGTGAGAACAAAACGCCCGTCGCGGCTGGACATCGGCTGCTGGCCGGTGTTGAGATCGATAATCGCGAGGCGGCGATGTCCGAGAGCAAGGTTGTTTTCGACGAAACGACCTTCGCCGTCCGGTCCGCGGTGGGCGATCACGTCAGTCATTTTCTTGAGCGTTTCACGCTCGGCGGGACGATGTTGATCGAGATGAAAAAATCCTGCGACGCCGCACATTTTTTATAAATTCCAAATCGTAATTTTCAAATGACAAATAAATCTCAAACCCCAATTTTCAATTCTCGGCAAAGAGCAAAACCCACCAAAATATCATTCAGGATGAATCTATTTTTCCCCGAAAGAAAGTCAATTCCACTTTTGGGAGGCGGCAAAATCAACAACGTGTTCTCTTAACGCAGAGTCGCAGAGAACGCTGAGAAACATCTAAAAAAACTCTGCGCCCGGCTCTGCGCCTTGTCGTTCTCTGCGTTTAGCCAGCAAGTGTTCAATTGACCAAAAACTCTTCCAGCCGCGTTTGTTCACGCACGTCTTTGGCGAGTTTTCTTTTGACGAAGCGCTGGCCTTTGGCGCGATATTGATCAACTTTGCGTGCTTTCATCAGCACTTGATCGAACCTGCCCGGCTCAATGAGTTCGACGTTTTTATGCTGCTCGAACTTTTGCAGAAACAGCTTTTTGCCATATTCATAAAGCTCGATATCCAGCGCGGACAATTCCCGGATGCGGTCTTGCACGCCTTGGGGAATCTTGTTTTTCTTTTTGGTGACCGCGTTTGTGTTGTGTTCCCAGCCGATGTACGGCAGTGAGAAAATCTTGCAGAAAAGCTCAATGGAATCGTCGTATTCTTCCGTGATTCCGATAAAATCGTATTTCTCCAAATTGCGCTTGGCGATCTCCAAATCCTGCTCCGTCGCGCAGAGCGTTTTGCAGCCGGAAAGGTAGGTGGTTTGTAAATTGAAATCGATTTCCGGGATTTTCTCGAGGCGCGAGAGAATGTCCATGTCGGTCATCAAGTAATGCCCGTGCGAGATGAAGCGCTTGACAGGTTCGCGCAAAAACGTCAAAAACTTGAGCGGCTCTTTTTGCCAAACCTCGCGGTCGCCGTAGGCCAGATGATAGTGTCCGCGAATCACTTTCGTGCGATTCTTGCGCTGGCGGTATTGCTGCAAAATGTCATCGTTTCTGTCGTCGCGGCGTTTCAATGGTGTGTTCAACTCCGGGCGGCCAAGTTGATGCGCGATGTTTTTGCTTGTGATGATGCTGCCTTGCCAAAAATATTTATCGAGCAAATCGCTAAACGCCCCCCCGCCTGTGCAGACGATGTGCGTAAAAACCATCAAGTCATTCATTAAAGTCAATTCCCGCTGATTCATAAGCTTTCAGGTCTTCCAAACTGTCAATTTCGATCCAACCGCCGTTGATCGGCACGGCTTTGACGGGCGACAGACGGTCGATGATGAGCTGTAAAAAGCTGGTCATGAACATGTTGTCGTAATCCTTGCCGTCGTAGATCGCGGATTTGTCGAGGCCGTGATAAAAATTGCGCACTTTGGCGACGGCGGATTTGGAAATTTTGATCAGGCCGATGTACTGCCCCTGAATTTCGTCGGCGCTTTGCGGCTTTTTGCCAAGCTCGATGATATTGCCGCCCGCGTCGAGTTTGAGCGTTTCCGCGTCGGCCAAGGGGTCTTCCATGCGCAAGCGCCAGAGCGATTCCCAGTCTTTGTCGATGACGACGGAAATCTCCGCGTTGCTGGCAATCAATTCTTCAAGAACGTTTTTCTTGTAAATAATATCGCCGTAGGAAATGATCAAGTCGTCGTCAAAATCGTCTTCGGCGCAAAACAGCGTGGCGACCATATTGGTCGTTTCAAAATCCGGGTTGCGGCGAAACGTGACTTCGTCGGAGGAAAAATGATTCTCCAAAACGTCGCTTTTGTAGCCGTTGATGATGATCGTTTGATCAATTCCGGCGTTCTGGAACGTTTCGACGAGATAGTCGACCAGCGGCTTACCGCGATATTCGACCATGCACTTCGGCTTGTCCGCCGTGAGCGGCAGCAAGCGAGTTCCCTGCCCCGCCGCGAGGATGATTGCTTTCATATGTTTCTGGAAATTGGGGTTTGTATTCTAACGCAAAGTTCGCCGAGACGCGGAGTTTTCGCAGATTTTTTAAAATATTCTCTGCGTCAACTCCGCGCCTTTGCGTGCTCCGCGTTTAGCTCTTAGCTGGAAAAAGTGAGTCGGCTGGATATACGATGAATAAAAAGTTAATTTGCCGCAACAGTTTGTAATGCGGCAGGGGTGAAAATCTCGTTCAGTCTGCCGGTTGCCGGGATTTGATCGTGCGCATCGCGCTATTTGCAAAAAAACTGTGAGTGGCTCTTTTTTCAACAAATCTGTTACTGTGGCTTGCTTATCAGCAGGCGCGTGGGTCAATCCATCAAGAGAAATCGGGGTCTGCGAACTAGCTTGCAGCAAAACGCGATAACTCAAAAATAACAGTTTCAGCGGGGCGTTAGTCTCTGGATTGTAGTAGAGCACGATGTTGTCCGAAAGCTCAAAACCAACTTGTTTTTGTTGCTCCGCTTCATAAAACGTCACCGAAAGAATATCGCCTTCCGTATCATAATGGATTGCTTTCATCGAACCACCACTTTTCAATTCAAGGCGCCGCCAAAAGCACGCTAAAGCGTGAACTACAAACGACAGTGCTTTCTTTTGCATCTGAGCGTCATGAACGCACCGTCGTTTGTAGTTCAGCTTCAGGCTGCTCCTGTGCGACTCAACATCTTCGTCAATTTGTTGGAAGAACAGACAAGTTTAAAGTCATTCTTCCGCTACAATTCATCCAAAAATCATTCTGGTGATCTTAGCATCCGTTTCAATAAAAGGCGATTCCCGTTCGGAATGCCACATTTGTGCGAAAATCGGCAGCGTCTTGTGTTCTATCGCTTCAATCACGTCGTCGTCGCTTTCGCAAACCGTGTGAAAGTCGTTCGGAACGCTTTTGACGGCGTAGCCGTGGTAGGAATTGACGTCTTCAAAGCGTCCAATGAAATCAGCAAAGCGCGATTCCGATTGCACGACAAGCTTGTGCCGCACCGCGACGTGATTTTCGACTTTTTCCAACTCGCCGCCGAAATAATCGGCGATGATTTGCATGCCCCGGCAGACGCCGAAAATCGGGATTTTTCGTTCAAGCGCCAATTCGATGACGCGCTTTTCAAATTGGTCGCGTTGCGCCGAGAGCGGATCGTCGCTGACGCAGCTCAAATCATTTCCGCCGCTGAGAAAAACGCCGTCAAAGCCGATTTGTGAAAAATACGACTCCGGGTCGCACGCCGCCGAGAGCGGAACCGGCAGATAACCGGCTTGCTCCAGAAATTTGCTTTGATTCACGTCCAGCGCATCGCGAATTTCGAAGTAAGTCGGGTTTTCAATCAAACGCTGCGTAACGGCGATTTTTTTTCGCATAATCTGTTTGGGTAAATCGGATCAAAATTTCAACGCAGAGGGCGCAAAGACGCGGAGCTTTCGCAGAGTATTCTTTAGTGGCTCGGGGCCGTCCAAAAACATAAAAAACGTCCGTTTTATGTCATTCCCGCGCAGGCGCACGCGCAGGCGGGAATCCAGGGGCGGTGCGCGATTGGCTGGATTCCCGCCTGCGCGAGAATGACGTGAAAATCAATGTCTTGGGACAACCGCAACAAGCATTTGATCTAGATTCTTTCTCTGCGTCACTCAGCGCTTTCCGCGTCTCTGCGTTAAATTCACACCCGCAAAATTTAGTGGATAATTCTCACCAAATTACTCGAACAATCAAGCTCCAAAACTTTGGCTTTTGACCAGTTGGCGAAGTAGTTCTCGCCGGCGCCGATGACGGCGGGAATGCCGAGCTCGGCGCAGCGGATGGCCATGTGCGAGTTCGCGCCGCCGTACTGCGTCACCAGCCCGGCGATGTTTTTCGTGAACAGAAAATCGTAGCCAGGATCGGCGGATTGGATGAAGGCAATCTTGCCTTCCAGACTTTTGCCGTTGAAATCCTGCTCCTGCACAATCGGAGCTTCGACGCGCTTGAGCGTGATAAAATTCGGCTCGTTTTCGTCGAGATAAAACTGATAAATGTCCTCCGGCTCTAAAATCAGGCCGGGCAGTTTGACCGCTTTGGTGAACTCGTGGAACGAAGCGTTTTGCTGAATATCCTGCACCAGAATATCATGCACGTCGCGATGATCGAGCGTGGCGTAAAGCTCAAGAACGCGCTTGACGTCCAGATAAGAAAGGGATTCCCGCCCCATGCCGATGCGCTTGCCCAGTTTTTCGATAAGCTTGATGATCTGGCTCAACGAGCGGGTAAAAACAAACTTGGAATACTCGCGCCCTTCAATCGATTGCCGGATGAACGAGATCAGCGTCTTAAAATCGGCGTGAATACCGTTTTCCGCCAGCGATTTTTCGATGGCTTCGATCTGCTCTTCGCGAAATTCAAACGTCGCATCTTCGACGTGGTTGTTGGGCTTGGCCGAAAAATAACCTTCAAAATCTTCGTCGTAGCGCGGCGAGAGAATGTCGTAGGTGCCGGGGCGCAGATGGCCGTAAGCCGCGAGAAAATCTTCTTGCGAAACCTGATCTTCGGACAGCGCTTTCAAATCGCGATTCAGCCTTTTCGAGACCGTGTTGAGCGAGTTCATAAAAGCGTCGTATTCTTCCTGCGTCATCAGCCCGGCGCTGACGAAGGACTTGAGGAACTGCACGGCGACAAACGCCGAACGCGCGATTCCGGCGAACGGCAGCGTGCCGTAGCGCTTACAATCTTCGATCAGCCAATAAATTTTCTCGACCGTCGAAAGCCCGGAGTTGACGATCTTTTCGAACTTCTCATTCAGCAGTTCGATTCGATCCAAATCCTTCCGAAAAAGCCCGCTTTTCGGGTTGATAATGCTGTTGGTCAAATCGAGCAAGGCGAATTCGACGCGCTTGATTTCGTTCTCGTTAAAGCCCGCGTCGAGCAGTTCTTTCAAACGCTCAGGCAAGCCGAAAAAGTAACACGAATAAACAATTTCGAACTCAACTTTGTCGTGATAGGCCGGGGTGTTGGTCAGTTTATCGAGGTAGAAATTCACCAGTTTTTCGGCAATATCCTCGTTCAGATTTTTAGGCACGAACGAGTTAAACGACACGCGAACGTCGATGTACGGAATGCCGAGAAAGGAAATCAGCAGCGGGTGCGAACGCAGATTGCGGTAGCCGTAATTGTCGCGCTGGTACGCCCAAATATTGTCGGTGATCAGTTCCTTGTAAAGCGAAACCGCGAGCTGGCGCGGGCGAAAGCCAATGATTTCCGCCGGATTCCAGTCAGGCATCACGCCAAAAACGGCGCGTTTGCCGAGCAAGTATGGATGTGGGCTGGCGAGCTTCTCGATTTTGCTGTGCAGTTTGCGCAGCGGCTCTTCCAGCCGGATGTGCGACAAGTCTTCCTTGCGCTGCACCGCGATTGGCCGCACTTGAAAAATGTAAACTTCGTCGTCGCTGGTAACGCCGAACTCAATGTCCAAAAATTTGTAATCGAAGAGTTTTTCGATTTCCCTGCACGTCTCGAGCAACTTCGCCAGCGCCGGATTTTGCGGCGGCCGTTCGGCGTTCTTGAAACAAACGTATGTTTGCAAACCCGAGGACGCGCCGCTGGTCACGCTGTCGGTGGAACCGCTGTCGTCGAAATTGATGATGTAGTACGGTCCCAGCGTGTCCGCGTCGACGGTGAAAACAACGCCGCAGTAGCGCACGTCGCGCAGCATGGGCTGGACGAGCACTTCGTTTTGGCCATTGCCTTTTTCGTAAGAATTGACCACGGTTTCGATGGCGTCACGCAGGGCGTTCTCATCCGTCCGCGCCACGTTGGCGACGCTTTCGAAATAGCCCGCGTTGGAATTGTTCATCCCGTCTTCATCGAGCGCGGAAGAGCGGACGATGAGCAATTCGTCGGTGAATTTAGCCTGAAGATTTTGCAGAATCGCGTCTTTTTGCTCGGCGTATTCGGCGACGCGAAAACGTTCCAGCGGGAGAATTTGAGCAGATTTAATATGTCGGCGAAGGGTCTCCAGCGTCCCTGCTTTGGTGGAGAATTTTAAGGTTGTCATTTCCGGTTGTTGGTCAATCGTGGGTGCAAATTGCAGCTTATGTGAGAATAAGAAAAGCAGTTATCTCCTCATTGTCATTCAGAAGGAATCTATGTTATCGAGCGCTCGATAACATAGATTCCTTCTGAATGACAACGAGGGGATTAGTAATTGTTTACGAAACTTTCCGAGCCGTCCAGGCGCGCATTTTATAAGGCGTTTCAACAAAATCGAGCTCGGCGATTTCTTCCTTGATCATGCTGAGAATCGCTTGCCATTTTTCCGGCCCTGCCTGGGCTTGAATGTCATTGACCGATTCCCATGCGCCAAGATAACGCGACGGCAGCCATTTTTCAATGTGATCGCATTCCATGAAAAGCACATCCTGGAAATGAGCGGTCGAGGTCAGTACTTGCGCCCAGTCTTGCGTGTGTTTTTTCGAACCGGAGGAAACGCGCGAAATATTCGGCGCGATCTCGTAAATTTTTCGCTCGATACGCATGTGAAATTCCGACGCTTCGATGTTGCGCGGATTCCAAATTGCTGTAAAATGACCGCCCGGCTTAAGAATTCTCGCGATTTCCGGCAAGGAACGATTTGGGTCCGTCCAATGAAAAGACGAGGCCATCACCGCCCAGTCCGCGGCGCCGGTTTCAATGCCGGTCTCTTCACCGGAGCCTTTTTGCCATCCCGACGCTTCGGGATTCAAATCTGCTGTGTATTTTTCGCCTTCAACGCGCATTTCGTCGTTCGGCTCAACGGCCAGAACATTTAAACCCATTTCCAGAAGCATCCGGGTCAGCTTTCCCGTCCCGGCGCCAATTTCCACGACGCGGAAATCTTGCTTTTTTTCAAAATCTTGAATTTTCAAAATCGCATTTAGAATCCGCTCGCTGTAAGCTGGGCGGTTGCCGTAGTGTTTCGCCAGTTCCGTAAAATCGCCTTGTTTCATACTGCTTTGTTTTTCTCCCAAATCATCGCTAAAATTTTTTCCGCCTTGTCTTCCAGCCGGTTGAGTTCCGTGTTATCGATTTCGATGTGGTTTTGCGCGGGCTTGTCAAACGGCAAATCGACGCCAACCACATGATTGATCTCGCCTTTCAATGCACGCGAATAAAGTCCTTTTTGGTCGCGGCGCACGAGTTCTTCCAAAGGGGCGTGAATATACACTTCGAAATACCGCCCGTCAAGTTCTCGGTTGTATTCGTGAATTTCTTTGTAGAGCGACATCGTTGAACATACGACAACGAGTCCTTGCTCGACGAGAAATCGACACAGTTTCGCAATGCGCCAGGCGTTTTTGAGGCGATCTTCGGGATCATGTCCCAAATCATTGCCAAAAATCTCCCGAATGCCGTCGCCGTCAAGAAAGACGACATTATCGTCGCCGTTCTTTAAATTCTTATAAACTTCCCGCCCGATGGTAGTCTTCCCGGAACCGGCAAGCCCGGTCAGCCAAACGAGTTTTCCGTTAGAGTGCGGCATACAAATTCTTTAAATTTCGAATATAATTTTCGACGCTGAAATTTTTCATCGCCCACTTTTTCCCTGCTTTGGCCAGCTTGTTTCTGTCTTCAGGAGAAGAAATCAAATCGGATATTTTTATCGTAAGTTGCTCAACGTTTTTGCATTCAAAAACACTGGCGTATTTGCCATGGTCAGAGACTTCCAGCAACGGCGGGATGTCCGAGACGATGGTCGGCACGCCCATGAGCATGGCTTCAATCGCGGCAATGCCGAAAGTGTCATCAATCGAAGAAAACACAAACACGTCCAAACACTCGAGGATATCGGCGACGTCTGATCGTTTCCCGACAAAATGCACGCGATCCAAAATATTCGCCTGACGGCAAAAGTCAACACAATCATCGTAAAGATATGCACGCGGCTCAAATCTGGCGCCGACAAAGGCGAAATGTACGTTTGGAAATCTGCGAAAAATTTCAGGCAGCGCCTTGCAGACAGTCATCTGGTCTTTGGCTTCATAGTAGAAGTTACCGACCATGCCAAGCAGCAAATCGCCTTCGCTTAAACCTAACTCCTGTTTCAAACTCTTACGACTTCGCGGATAGTCTTCAGGGGAGACGCCGTTATAGATAACGTGGAAATTCGAGCCGATTTTTTGGCGTTGCGCCAGCTTGCTCTGCATCCCTATGCTAACGGAAATATTGGCGTCCATTCGCGGGATCAAAAAACGTTTTGCCAGTTCGTTTTTTTGATCCGCGTGATAGGCATGATGGGTGAGCACTTTTTTGGTTTTCATTTTTCGCGCCGCCAGCCAGGCGTGTAGGCCTTCCACCGGCTGGTGACAATGAATGACTTCAGCCTGAGCATCGGCGAGAATTTCACGCAGCTTTGAAACGAGCCGCCAATCCAGCGGTTTCCGGCGGTTTAGGCGAACAAAGTTAACGCCGGAATTACTGAATTCGGATTCCAGTTCACCGTCACCAGTCGCGACGAGCGTCATGTTTAGATCATTCTGCGCAGCGGCGCGGCAAAGACTCAAAACCAGTTGCTCCGTACCGCCGATATTCAGCGCATCGAGAACATGAACGATGTTCATTTTGAAATTTTATAGGGAATTTAGTTTGCGAGCGCGGGAGCTTGCATGAGTTTTTGCGAAAGATATTTCGAGAGAACTTCGGCGACCAAGCGATGGCCTTGATAGTTCCAATGTCCCCAGTTTAACGATTTTCCGGTTCGAGCGTAATAGCCGACAAAAGGTTTTTGCAGACCCACAAAATCAAATCCTTGCACCGCTGAAAAGTGTCGTAAATCGTCGTCAAAGAAACCAGGTTTAAAGCTTGGGTCGATGGCTTGATGATCGACTATTTCATCTTTGTGATAAACCGAATTTATGCCGACCAGCACGAATTCAACATCATTTTGAACGCAAGTTCGGTTGATCTCTTCGATCAAGCGTTTGTTCAAAAGATAATTCTGGAAGTAAATTGAATCCGGCCGATTCGTGCAAAGACTCAGCACGCCCGAAATTCGCTTTTCGTCTGCAGGCTCCGTGTTGATTTCCTCGGCCCTTTGCACTGCTCGCATCATCGTGTAGCGTTCCGCAATCAACGACGCCAAAGCGGATTTTTCTTTAATTGGGCTGAGAAGAGCTTTCATTTTGTATTCACGAGACTCGGAAAAATCTGTATTGAGCACGAGACGATTTTCGCCGTCGATTGAATAAAAAGGCCTTAGCTGATCCGAAGCGGTTTGCTTGTTTATATCCGAAACGTCGTTTCCGGGCAGAAAAAACAGCATGACAAGATCGGGCGAGAATTGCAGAACGTCTTCTTTCAAAACGATGAGCTGCTCGCTCTGCGTAAAGCCGGAGCGTCCGAAGTTCATGAATTCAATCTTCTTGCCGGAGAGCGCATTCAGGCTTCTTTCGGCAATCTGGAAAAACGTTGAATCCAACTCAACCTGCAACGCTTCAATGAAACTGTCGCCAAGCAGTGCAACCCGATAAACGCCGTCAGGTTTTTCAAGAGTCCAATCGTGATCCCGCCAGCCAAAATTGTTTATGTTCCCGGAAATCGGGTGATCGTTTTCATTGAAATGCCAATACGAGTGGTTTGGCACAAAGCGAAAGCCGATCATCGGATCCGGCGTTGACCATGACGGCCGCGCGCCCATGAGATGAGTGACGCGAAAGAAAACCTCGAGAAGCAGGACAAAAAGGGAAATTGTTCCCAGCAAAAGCCCGACGTTTATAAGTTTTGTCTTCATTTCTTCATTCGTTTCTGCATAAAACTGCTTGCCTGCACCAGACTGTCATAGTCACCGACGTCATACCAATAACCGTCGTGCTTTTGCCATGCAGCGTTTGGGTTTCCAATAATCTCTTCGCCTCGCGCCGCTTCGATTGCATTGTGGATGATAAAAGGAGCAACCACTCCGAAAGGCGTCGGCGGGGCGGGATGTTTGTAAAAATAAGATTTGGTTTCAGGATCAAAAACGCCCATTTCGGCCAGTTTTTCGTGATCAGCAACTTCGAATAATGAGAACGCGGTATCGGCGTTTTTTTCGAGGAAGACTTCGATCAGGCGGTCGAGATTGATATTCGCAAGATTGTCACTCGGTACGAGAACGCCGTGTTTTTCGGTCTTCAATACGGCGCGAACGAACTGCCAGCCGGTAAACATATCGCTAACGCGCTTGTCATCCTGAATGATGGTTTGATAACCGAGCTTGCGCAGTTTCTCATCATTTTCCGGGTTTGTCAGAATCACGATTTCATCGATGGCTGAACACGTTTCCAGCAAATCCAGGCCATAACGAAAGACCGGTCGGTCATAAATCGGAACAAAAGATTTGGAAACAAATTTCGCAATTTCGCCAAGCCGCGTCCCGCGTCCGCCGCAAAAAAGGACGCCTACAAATTTGTCCGTTATGCTCTTGTACATCTTCAATATTTGATTTGGTGGTTTTTATTTAAACTGTGAAAATTTGACCGAGGGTTAGATTGGAAGCACTCTAAGGTTGGGGTCTACGCCAGCGGGCTCTTCATGCTTCTTTGCGGCATCCGCTAAAAATTTCTCCTTTTTCAAAGCTCCGGCCACCAACAATAATAGTCCTAATGCCGCTCCCTCGATATTCGCGGCAAAAAACATTGCCGCCATATACGCCAAGTAGTACGCGCCGACACACACCAAGAACACGTTAGTTTCCAAATTGAGCGTTTGCTTTCTTGATCCATATCGAAAAATATAGACGGAAAACAGAATGTAAGTGCTCATAATTAACGCGAGTCCAAGAAAGCCTCCGCCGAGCAAATAGTTGGCGTATGCACATTCAAAAAGCGCCCCCCTGCCGGTGTATCCGAATGATCGCCCTCTCCCAATAAGACTTCTGGAAAGCGCCGAATCACTGTGCAGCATGCCTATGCCCAAAAACATGGTCATCTTGTCAGGGTGATCTGTAACATAATCATAGGCGTCCATTAACATGAGCAATCTGTGCTGATAGGTCCCTGTGTTTGTCGCTATGTTTTCAAGGCCGCTTTCATAACGATCTACAAACAGGCTTTCGGCGCGCTTTCCTTCGTCTGTTTCCGTCAATAGCAGCAGCGCGGCAAGAACAAAGAGAGAAACCCCGGAGAGTCGAACAAACGTCTTTGTAGAACCTTTTCCCATACCCAAGAAGGCAATACAGGAAATTAGCACGATAGTCACCCACCATGAGCGTGAAAAAGACAGGATGCTGACAATAACATGTAAAAGAACATGGTACAGCGCCGAAGTTTTTTTCGTTTGTGCATAAACGAGAAAATTAAAAATAAGGAATATTGCTGTGAGATTGCTCACCAGGGGAAAATAAAGACGTGTAACATCGCCCGGATTTGCGGTCAGGCTATAAAACAATGCGCTTAGTGATGCAAAAAAAGAAAACTTTCGAAAAACCTCGATGAGATCATTGAGACGGAAATTTGGCGTAATGATTAAATAGCCCACAAAGAGAAAAATGATATAGAGCCAGCCGCGATTTGAAAGAAACGTCAGACGGACGCCCTGCTCGGAAACGGCCATCGAGATGTTGATTATGAGAAAAATAATCAACGGCGCCAGCATTTTTGAAAACGGGCGCGAGAGAGCAGCGCTAATCAAACCTCTTTTGATCGGCAGCGCTAAAATCAACATCCCCATGCCCCCGAGCAGGACAAAATCCGCCGGATCGTTGGTAAAGGGAACGGCCACGCTATACCCAAGCCACAGAAGCTTATAGGAAAAAAATAGTGCTATATAGATAAATATGCGTTTATAAGAGACTGTCATGAAGGTGTTTACAACTCAATCTAAATCGTTATTTCCCCGCCGCGAGAACGCATATCCTTTCTAGCCATCCATACACAAAAGATTGCATGGCGTCTTTGCGGCCTCGGTGTTTTAAAAAATAAATGTATTGATCCTTACGCTCGATATCGACAATCGAAAGTTTTTTCACTTTTCGCGTCGAGTGCCCGCCTTCATGAAAAACCTGAACCGATTTCAGTACAGCAACCTTGTAGTTGTGCGCACGAACACGCAGGCAAATATCATCTTCCGTGAAATACATCTGCATCCGTTCATCATATTTGCCGATTCTCTCAAACAACTCTTTTCGGATGAGCAGGCAAGCGTCCGAAGCGATGTCTGTGAATCCGGCTTCTTCATCGCCAAATCCGGAGGTTTCCAACGGGGGATTGAAGACGCCGTTTTTCAGCTTGGGCAGGTTTGCGAAAGGCGCTCGCATTCGCGCAAGCTGCCAGGGCGTTCGCTCGTTCCAATAAGAAGTCTGTACACCATCTTCATTGGCAAGAAGCGGTGAACAGCAACCCGCATCAGTTTGCGTATTGAGATAATCGACCATTTTTCTGAGAACGCCCGGCGGCAGCGTAATATCTGAATTCAGAATGAGAAGATATTCGCCGTTCGCTTGTTGGCTCGCCTGGTTATGCGCGGGACTAAAAAAGACGTTCTTCGGATTTGCGATCACTGTCACGTCAGGAAATTGTTCCGCCAGCATGTCCAGCGTGTCGTCCTGACTGGCGTTATCAACAACGATGATTTCATGATTGACGTCCGCGCAATTTTCCACCACGGCTGTAAGCGTTTGTCGTAAACGTTCGCAAGAATTGTAGCTGACGATCTGGATGGTCACTTCACACATGTATATTAATTCGTTTTTTTGATAAATTTCATCGGAACGCCGCCCGCCATGGTGTAAGGCGGAACGTCTTTGTGTACAACACTGTTCGGCAAAATCACACAGTGATCACCGATAGTCACCCCCGGATAAATCGTCACATGCCCCCCGATCCACGTATGATCGCCGATTTTGATCTCGCCGTATTCACGTCGATCCTGGTCGAATTCGACGCCTTCCAAGGCCATTTTCACACTTGAATGCGTATGCAGCGCCGTCCCCGGCCCGGCGATGTGGACAAAATCCCCAATCGAAATATTGCTTGAATGATCCAACAGGGCGCCAACGCCGATGTAGCAATGCCGACCAATTTTTATCTGTTTTTGCCTCGCACCGATGCATACGATACGCATTTCGATATGCGAGTTTGCCCCCAATTCAAGATTGTTCAGTTTCGCGCCGTCTCCGACTATCGCACCATTCCCGACAAGCACGTTTTGCCCCAAAAAAGCGTCGCACCCAATGTTAGCCCGTTCGCCAACTTCACATCCGGAGCCAACAAATGCCCCGGCGTGCAGCACAGCTTCGTTCTCGATTTTTGCACCGCCTAAACCAAACAAGAGGCGTTTCAGGTTTTGCGTCGGAATTTTTGCCGCAGCCCGGCGAAAAAGCGCTTGAATTTTGTTATGCAAAATCAACTTCCTTAACCCAACCTGAACAAGCCAGAACCACGCATGGCAAACCTCCAACGTTGTTAAAGAACGCAGAGCCGCGGAGTTCGGAGAGCTTTGCGGCTCTGCGTTTGAAAAGTCTTGCCAAAAAATAACTCAAAAACGCTAAACGAGTTTTTCAACTGATTGAGCGGCTTTGCTGAACGGGCGCTGAACACGACGATAGGCTGAACCAATTACGCCGCGAACAGATTTGGTTTTGTAAAGATGCAACGGTTCAAGCGCTTTGCAATACTTGAGCTTGAATTTCCGAACGCCTTCCATGTTCGACGCCGCTCCTTCAATCGGGACGCGAAGAAGGTCAAAGTGCGTACATCCGTTTTGCTTGCCCCATTCAACAAGCTTCCAGAGCAGAAAATCGTTAAGCCCCGCCCTTCGTCCTTCAAAGCTTGTTGCGGAAACAAAATAATGAAGCGTTTTGCCGAATCTCAGCCCGGAAACGCCTCCGGCTAACACGTCGTCAATCAGCGACGTAAAAAGCACGCATTCAGGAGAATTGTCACTTTTTGCCGACAAAAGCGCTTTGAAAATTTGAGTGTAGAATTCTTCAGATTGCGGCGTGTTTCCCGCTTTTTCAAAAATCGCCTTCAGTAATGAATAAAACTCCGGCAAGTGCGACAATTCATTTTCATGCACCTCCGGCTGTCGTTTCCTCGCCTTACGAATCTCATAACGTACGCTTTTGGCAGGCAACGACTGCCATAAATCCTCGCTGTCTGCTGAAATATCCCAGACCGGCGTTTGATAAATCAACTCCTTTTGAAAGCCGTTTCCGAGAAAAAAGCCTTCAGATTCGCGATTAGCAGGATACCAAAACATGCGTGAAATTTTGAACGCGCCGGCGAGCGTTTTTTTCACCGATCTCAGTACATCCTGACCCGCTGTAAGGAATTCGGGGTAAATCGCTGGGCCTCCGTAAATCGTCTCGAAAGGTGCGAAGCCGCTGAATAAATCGACGCCGGCGGGCGCTTCAAATTCGAAAAAAGGCGTCACTGCGGCAAGCTCATTTTTGCTGGAGGTCAAAACATAGAACCCGTTCTTCTTCCCCGCCTTGCTGACCGTCGCCAGCCATTCCGGCGTGTGAAAAACCGTTGCGCCTTGAGCACCCAACAAGAATTTTTTTATTTTTGCCCTGAGTTTTTCGTCTCTCAAACAAGCGTCAAAAGCGATGATTTCGCTGTTAAACATCATAGCGACGGCTCAATTTCAAGTGAAAGCGATTTCGCTTTATACCGGGAAATAATCCTTTTACTCAAGGTGTCAGCAGCCACTTCCTGCCCTTCCGGCGCCCAATGACTATCAACGGGAAAGTATAATTTTTTGTCCAGATGCTGATTATAAACGCCTTTCAGGTCGATATGCTCGATTCCGTGTTTGCGAAATTGCTCAACAATGTACTTTTGCGGCTGCTCTGTTTCAATTCGGCCAAACGTGGTCAGGCCGCCGTGATAGCCGTCCGTCAACATATTCTTTTCGAGTTGGTTTCCCGGCGGAATTAGCAGAACAATAAGTTCGATCTGCTTTTGCTCGCAAAACTCCTGCATTTTCACGAACCATTGCACACTGTTGTCAACGTAAGCTTTTGCTTCGTTGTCCAGGTCATCCACAAAGTATTGCACCTGATTCATCTCCCAATCCTCCGGGTGGAATCCGGCTTTGCGGATCAAGTCTTCGCCCAGAATTTTCAACGCCAACGGCCTCAAATAGCCGCGATAATGCTCCCAATATGCTTGCACGGCAAGTTGAGAGTAGCGAGGCGGGAGTGCGTCATCCTCTTGCAATTGATCTTTTTTCAGCCGGATACGGGCAAGATCATCATCTTGATATTCCAGAAGGTCAATGACTTTGTTGTCCCCCAAAATATCATTGCCAATAAAATAGCCGACAACAACCGTTTTGGGTTGATATTGTTCAAACTCGGACTTGAGCTGCAAATAGTAGTAAGCTCCGGAATATGAAGCGACCCCAAGATTCACGCAACGGAAACGGTTTGCATCCCATTGGTCGAGAAACGTCTTCGTGTAATGGGAAATTAATTCGTCGTCCTGGCATTGAATCGATTCGAGAAACGAGTCGCCCAAAAAAACGATCGTTTCATCAAATGGCGCATTCTCTTCCACAAGCGGCGTCCGATAGCCGTGTTCATTGGTTCTAAACGTCGTCGTGTATTCATCCAGAAAAGAATAGCTCGCCTGCAAATTCGGCTGCAATTTGTGATTCAAAATGCTGTCCGAGGTCCAAAAATTCGTTTCATGAAATGTTTTTGAAACGGCGATTTTGTGGAGCGGATCGGTTATGCGCAAAACGACTTCCAGGCAGGCCAAAAGCAGAAAGCTTGTAAAGCCTAAAGCAGTAAGCTTAAAAAGAAAATTTTTCATGATTTTTCAAAAGCGCCCGGATGGGCTGTCAAAGGGGTCAAATATGTCGAGAGCGCCAAATCGGCTGGACGTGGTTTTCGATTAAATCAAAGTGAACGCGCGGATTTTCCAGGCAGCCTTCACAAGCGTTTTTACTGAAGCCGAAATTTTCGAAAATGGGGTGTTCTTTGTAACTCGCTTCACAGAAATCACAAATCAGATGATTAGCAGAAACGGGCGGGTTGATTTGAAAATCACGCAGAAAAGGCATACGTTCGGCTTTCGAAAAATTGCCGGATTCTTCCCGCTCCAAACATTTCCCGCAAATCGGGACGGAGGTTTTCATCTCTTGCGCCGTGACGTTCAATTCTCCGCACAAAAAGCAGTGCATCAGGTCCGCTTTTTTCAAGGCGACAACCAAAGATTGCGCACCAGTTTGGGCGCATTTTGTGGATTCCAGATTGGAAACAAGCGAAGTCAATCGGTTCTCACTCCGGGGGCGAAAGCCAAGCTCGTAGAGCGAATACATGAGATCCGCACCTAAATTAAGCGCAATATCAAAACCCGCGTTTTCCACGAAACGCCGAAGTTTTGCCGGACGAAACCAGTATTGAAAAAACTCTTCCTCCTGTTTCGGCATACGCAGCATTTTTTTCACCAGCGATTTCAGGCGCTTCATCAATCGAATATAGGAGATCGAAAATGAAACTGAAGGCGTCGTGATAATCGCAACGCCGCCGGGGCGCAAGATTCTGTACGCTTCTTTCAACGCCTGCCCGGGCCCTTCGATGAAATGCTCGATCACGCCCAGAGAAATATACCCGGCAAGCGAATCGTCTTCATAGGGCATTTCAAGGACATTGCCGGTTCGAAAATTGGACGAAAAGCCGTTTTGGCGTTTCCAGTCATTCAATCGGCCAATGACTTCGCCGTCAAAATCAACGCCTTCGACATCCAAACCCAGTTTTTCGAGATAGAACACATACCGCCCCAGCCCGCAGCCCGCCTCGATGATTTTTCCGCTTCGAGGGGCGTATTTCAGGATATAAGGCCGCAGCCCAAAAAAATCCCACATGCGGATTTCCGACTCAGGCGAAAGCCGCCCCCATTGAGCGCTCCATTCGTCCGGGTTTTGCCCCTTGTTTTGTTCTATTTCAGCTTCAGTTGCGGTTTCGTATTCGGCTTCACGCAGCATGTTCACGGTAGAACGCCTTTATTTCGTCAACGATCATTGCCAATTGTTCATTCTTCAAATCGGGGTAGAGCGGAAGCGTGAGCAGGCGTTTCCAAACGCGCTCGGAAACCGGCGTTTCGCCAGTATAAGTTTTGTAGAGTTCGTAATGGTTGGATGGAATATAATGCACGCCGGTTGAAATATCTTTTGACTTCAGATATTCGTGCAGGCCGTCGCGATGTTCGGTTTGGATGACATAGTTGTGCGCCGCCGGCAGCGTTTGATATGGTTTGCGCACCGGACGATCCAATTCTTCAACGCCGGACAAAAGATCGTTGTATTGATTCACCAACTCTCGGCGTCGCGCATTGGCTTTGTCAAGTTTTTCCAACTGAATGAGTCCAATTGCCGCCGCAATGTCGCTCAAGTGATATTTGTAGCCAAATTCGACAACGTCGTAGTACCAGGAGTAACTCTTTCCTTCCGCCCTGGACCACGTGTCTTTGGTAATGCCCATCCAGCGCAGGCGCATCAATTTCTTGTAGATTTCTTCGTCGTTCGTGCAAATGGCGCCGCCTTCGCCCATGGCCAAGTTCTTCACGGCGTGAAAACTGAAACACGAAATATCGCCGATAGAACCGAGTTTTTTCTCGTTCCATTCCCCGCCGCTGGCGTGCGCCGCGTCTTCGATCACGACGAGGTTGTGCTTCTGGGCGATTTCATTGATGCGCTCCATATCGCAGGCATAGCCGCCGTAGTGTACGCACATGATTGCTTTCGTTTTAGGCGTGATGAGCCCTTCTATTTTCGCCGGATCGATGTTCAGCGTATCTTCTTCAATGTCACAAAAAACAGGGGTTCCGCCGGCATAAATGATGGCGTGGTTCGATGAGACAAACGTCATAGGCGAGGTGATGACTTCGCCGCCTTTCACATTCATCACTTCGCACGCCAAGTGAAGCGCGGCAGTGCAGGAATTCAGTCCAACGCAATATTTCGCGCCGACATATTCGGCAAATTTATCTTCGAATTCCTTTGTCCGAGGGCCTAGGCCAACCCACCCGGAATCGAGCGTCGCCTTGAGAGCGCTTAACTCTCTTTCATCGTAATATGGTTTAAAAACGGGAATCATAGTCTCCTCCGTGAGTACTGAAAATCATACCTTTAATGTTCGCGAATATAGCTAGCATGAACGAGTCACACATACATTCGCAAACGAGAATAACCCTTCCAAGCGATTGGAACTGTAAGCAGCAAGTACATGAGGGAAGAAGCGGTCACGAGAGTCCAACTTCCAACTGGGAAATAATTCCCAAACAAAACATTTGGCGCTTCAACCAAAAGGAAGGAAAAAGTAAACACGCCCAGTGCAGGCGCGACCCTGTCCAGGAAAGTCATAAAAAAAGTTTTGACACTTTCTCCAGTGAAGCGGTATACAAAGCACATCATCAAAGCATTATATATGAAAAAACCCGTCGACGTTGCAATCGCCACCCCTTCAATGCCGTAGCCTATCCGCACAAAAAGAAAACTTCCGAACGTATTGAATATTCCGGCAATGACAAAGCAAATGGCTGAATTTTTTTGTTTATCCAGAATAAATAAAGCGTTCGCTGAAAAGTTTGTCAAAGCATAGAAATAAACGCCGATAACAGAAATTTGTGCAGCGCGTACGCCTTCTACATATTCCGGCAAGACAAGCGGGATAATCACCGGCAAGATAATGATCCCTAATCCAATGAACGGCGGCGCCAACCAACCGAAGATGCTTTGAGGCGCATTCATGTGTTTCAGAACAACCGCCTTCTCTTTCGAGGTTCCATGACGCTCGTTCAAATGGGTGAATATAACAATTCCCGCTGAAGAGATTAACAAATTGAGCGGCGTGGCGACAATGTTCGATAGAGCATAAAGTCCAACGTCTTCGAATGAGAGCGCTCCAGCAATAATTATCCTGTCAATCGAGGAAAACGCTGCGGCTGATATATCAGCAAGGTAGAGCGGAAGTGCAGCTACCGTCAGCCTTTTTAGCAGTTTCCAATCCCAGTGCCACCCGTACTTGACCGGTTTTTTGACATAATACAAGACCGCAATAGCCACCGCTGCGCATGCCTGCCCAACAAGCAGCGCCTTAAACCCCCACAAGTAAACGCCCGGAATACTGAAAAGTACTACAACGGCTTGAATAACGCTCGCCTGGGCGATAATTGCATAATTATTCACGCCCTTGCTCAGAATGTTGCCAAAACCGCTGAACATCTCGACAAGAAATATTCCAGAAGCGACAAACAAGCTGATTCGAAACCAATAGTTTTCAACGAAAAAAAAAGCGTACCCGGCGAGTGCAAGACTAAGAAAAGGCGTTACGACAATACCGTATGAAAAAACCTGGTAGGCGATTTCCCACGCCTCTTTTTCCCTACCTTCTCCACGCAGCATGGTAAAATCGCGGCGCATTACGAATGGCAGACTCAAACTAAAAAAAATCCGGTAGCTCATAAAAATCTGCGCCGTCGACCATGTCCCGAGTAATGCAGGCCCCAACAAACGAGCATTGAAATAACTCGCGACAAAGCCAGCTACAGTTTGGATTGAGCTGCCG
Organism: uncultured Deferribacteres bacterium; assembly: GCA_964014485.1. GTDB lineage: Bacteria > Zhuqueibacterota > Zhuqueibacteria > Zhuqueibacterales > Geothermadaptataceae > CAXHAT01. Next base: position 100,636 of record CAXHAT010000002.1, on the reverse strand, counting down.
CCGACAAATTGTGCCAGACTTCGCAAAACACGTTCAGGAAAGCTCTTTTCGGCCGTTTCCTTTGCTTGCATGTTTTGCCGCGTATCAACCGGCGGATCTTTGACGGCGGCATCATGCTTTAAAGGAGGCACAGCCGCCGCTCGGGAATCTTGATTTCGTTTCACAGGCCTTTCTTAACAACCCACGCTAAACAAGTTCCGCTTCAAGCACCGGCTCTGCGGATGTGGCAGCTACCAGATCTTTGTTTTGTTTTTCTTCGCAATAGTGTATCATGGCGTCAACAGTTGTCGGGGCCACACGGCGAAAAGCTTCTGATACAACTTTGTCGCTACCCGAATAATGTGAGTCAACTAACTTCGTTTGGTTGATCGGGTAAGAATCACGGTAGGCGCGAACAAACATTTTTATTATCGACTCTCGATCAGGCTGGAAAGAAAGTAATTCGCGAACTTTGGCTTGGATTTCATGTAGATTTCGAACATCAATCGTTACTTCTTGACCAGTATAATACGTATCACCAAAAGTAAGCAGCGGCTTAGCCTGATAGAGCGCTTCGGCGCCAACAGTTGACGTAATAACCGCCACGGCCTCCGCTCGCTCGATAATCTCATGAGAATTCGCATTTATCGGCAAAAGCGTAACATCGGGCAGTTGCGATGCTTTTCGGAGTTTCAGAAATGACGTCGTTCCGACGGATGCAGGGTGCTCTTTAATCAGCAATTTATAGCCAACCGGCAGACATCGGTGCAAAAGCTCGATAACATAGAACTGATCAACGAAAGGCTTTGCTTTGGAAGTCAACGCCAAATCGAAAGCATAGTGCAAAGGAAAATAGATGTACTTGGTTGTTTTCAAGTCCACCTGTTGATAAAGGTTTCGCGCCAAGCGCGCCTCAAAGTAGGGCAATAGATGGCGGCGAAAAATGTACTTTATCGTCCTTCCAGGTTTCTTTTGACGATCCGCAAGGTTTTTCCAAAGGAAGCGGAGAAAAAGCAAGGCGGCGTTTCCTGGAATCTTGGGCTGAAAAACTTCCAACGGGTCCGGGAAAATAACCTTCCGTTCCTGAAGCGCCTTGTCAATCCAGTTTTCGACAAAGGCTCTTTCTTCATTAGTCGGCTGAATCTCGTTCGGCTCTATCGCCCAGACGCCTCGAGGGTCCCTGGTGAAGTTCAATCGATTAAACATGAGGGTGCTGCCGCAATATAGTGTTTGTCCGGAAAATGTATAGGACGCGACGCGGCGGGCGCTGTATCGAACATGGTCGCCGACGTACTGAATGAAAAATCGGCATGAAATTTCATGTTTGACAAAAACATGCTCATAAAAACGCAGGCAACCAACCAGCTTCCAGTAAAAGACGTTTTCCGGTTCGCCAAAGGTATACCACTCCGGGAATATGACGTCACGCAGTTGGCTATAAGAAAAAACTCCCGCAAGACGCTTAAGCTCTTCCGAAAGATTCAAGTTGTTGCAATCGTCTTCTTCAACAAATTCATTGAAGCTTACAAACTGATCGAAACCTTTTCTCATAAGCTCTCTGCCTAAAGAATCAGCGTCTACAACAGGCAGAAAGGACTTACCTCTTTTTTCAAAGTTTGCCGCAAGGCTAATAATGTATTCGGCATGGTTTTCATGCTCAAAAGGAACTACATAGTCGAAGGTTTTACGTCGCAGTTGAGTCAGGGATTTATTTAGAGACATTGGTTGGTGAATCAGTGAATTATGAGTCCGTATTTTTAAGAGCCCCAAGAAGTTAACGATTCTGAACGCGTTAATTTGATGCAGCGGACTGCTTTAGAACGCTCAAGCGTCCGCCCAGCCTCTTCCTACGAGAATATATTTGTTATCGACCGCTTGAGGTTCTCGCGATGGCGAAACCACGAAATCGTTCTCATCTTTCGTGTTTAAGCGGACGGCGTCAACATCTTCATCCTCAAGATGATTGAGGACGGAATCTCGCAATATGGGTTCATTTTCTTGCGAAAGGTCCCAAATCCCGGGATCCCTTTGTCGGTCTACATGACCCCAAAATTCTTCATCCGGCATCCCAAGCCAATCAAGAAAAAGTGACGCGTCGTTAGGCTTGATGTTCTGATATTGCCGCACAAGCTCGGCGCCTTCTTCGCGAGTCAATCTTTTGAGTCGAATTTCGCGACTAGCATGGTCTGTCACTTTGCCGTATCCCCATTTCAAAAACTTGACGTAATCATGTAAGCCTGAATAATGAAAACAATCAACATCGTTGTATGTATCGAAAGTGCGCTGTTGCTTGGTTGATTCATAGCCAAACTCCCTGATCATCGCCTCATGCTGCGCCTTGGAATCCCAACGAAAGTAATTGCTTAAGTAAACGCCGCGCACGCCGACAGCTTCCAATTCTTTGTCATGCGGATAAACATAAGGCTCCATGTCATCCATAGTTAGCAAATCGCTTTGAGCGGCAAGGTCTTCAGCTTCAAGGCCCATCAAGTCGTGTTCTTTTCGATACTTACGAGTCATTTCGACTTCATCAAGATGCGAAAACATACCGACTTGGTCGCAACCTTGATGCGCTCCCCAAATGATTAAAGGAATTTTGAACTTCACGGCAATCTGAACAGGAAAAACCGTTGAACCAGCCAAACAATGCCAATACATGCTGCCACGCAGGCGTAAGGTTTCACGCGTGATCCGTTTAACTTTTTCCGGGCTGACCGTCTGTTGAAAAAAATCGCACCCAAACAAAGTCCGGAGATAAGCCAAATTTCGAATGCCGACTTTTGTATTGTAATGTTTGTTATAGCTCACCAAAAGCGGTCGCATCTTGAAGATATTTTTGACTACATGAACAATAAAATAAGAATCGCGCGCGCCGCTGACCGGAATAACACAATCGTGAATCGTTCTGTTTTTGACACGATATTCATCAAAAATTTCTCCAAGCTTTTGCTTGCGCTCCCGCCAATCGAGGACGTCTTTTTCTTCATGAATGCGGCAGCCGCTGCATACGCCTTCATCGTCAAATGTGATATTGAGGGGATGATTTTCTGGGTAGAGACATCTGGTGCAATACTTCAAATCACTTCCTCCGGGATATATTCGAAGCGCAGCTTTTCCAATGAGTCATCGCTCATCTTTGCTACACGTTCAAGGCGATCAAACTCCATATCATTGTACTGTGCATAGGTATCCAAACGAATGTTGACTGTATTCTTAAGAAACTGCTTCGCGGTGATGACGCTATGTTCTGTGAAATGAAAGAAATTTGCGGCGGCAAGAGCTGAAACTTCAAGCGGAGCAGCTTCATGAAAATGGGAAGGCTTCCCGACCCCGCCGCAGGCGATAACAGGTATGCTCACAGCCTTCGTGACATCTCTAATGAGTTCAAGATCGTAGCCGTTTTTCGCGCCGTCGCGATCGATTGAATTGACCAAGATTTCTCCAGCGCCGGAGTCCTGCGCGAGAACGGCGGCAGCGGCGGCGCTCAAACCGGTTGCTTTCGTTCCAGAGTGTGTGTAAGCTTCAAAATCGCCTTGCGTGTTCTTTCGTACGTCAATTGACACTAGAATACATTGGCTGCCAAAAACGTTTGCGCCCTCGGAAACAAGCTTTGGGTTCTTGAAAAAGGAAGAGTTGATTGCGACCTTATCAGCTCCAGCGCGAATGATCATTTCAATATCGCTTACGGTACTGATCCCTCCGCCAAAAGCAAGCGGGACGTGGCAGAATTCAGCAGATTCTTCAATGAGCGAAGAGTAGGGCGTTCGAGCATGAACGGTCGCATCAACATCCAGTAGAACGATCTCGTCAATGCCCCAACGATTGAGATATTCAACAGCGACAGCAGGCTTCCCCACCGGAAGATAACGCTTAAAATTGACACTCTGGACGACAACTCCGTCTTTCACCACAAGAACGCCAATCATTCTCGTTTTTAACAAGAGGCATTCTCCTCATTCACGATATTCAGAAAGTTTCTGACTAACTTCAGGCCGTTTCTCTGGCTCTTTTCCGGATGAAATTGGGCGGCGAATATATTTTCTTTTTCTATCGCCGCAACAAAGTTCCGGCCATACTCGCACTTGGCCGCAATGATTTCGGTTTCGCATTCCAAATAAAAGCTGTGATCAAAATAAAAGTGCGCTCCGTCGTCAATGCGGCGATAAAGGGGGGATTCTACAGATAATTCAATTTGGTTCCAGCCGACATGCGGGACGCGAAAACGATAAGAAGTCTGAAATGCTTTGACATGCCCGTCAATCCATCCAAAGCCTTCGTGAACCCCTAACTCGTCAGAATCTTTCGCAATAAGTTGCATGCCAAGGCAAATGCCCAGAAACGGCTTTTTACAGTACATGACTTCATTCGTGAGGCCCTGAACAAGCTCCAGTTTATTCAAGTTTTGCATAGCCGCACCAAAAGCGCCCACGCCGGGGAGTATAAAAGCGTCGGCTTTTTCCAGGTCATCTCTTTTGGAAGAAATGAAGTATTGTCCGCCGAGGAATTTAAGCGCGTTAGCAACTGAACCGATATTCCCCATGCCGTAGTTCACGATCATGATCGTCTTTTGTTTTTCTTTCACAACCTTATCCATCGATTGGCCAGGTTACCAGGCACCATCTTCAACAATTAAACGCCATTCGCCGTTTTCGTCTTTTTCCCAAATGTCATCATTACGATACGCTTCGAGAACATTCCAAAACTCTTCCTCGGGTATTCCTAAATACTGGCAAAACCGCCGGATATATGAAGGGTCACATTTTCCGTCAAACTTTTTTACCAGCCGCAACCCTTCTTCTCTATCCATACTTCCGGCGTTGATGGCTTCGCATGCCTGATCGGACACGTGTCCAAACCCAAGTTTTACATATTTCATCATCTGATTGACGATGCGAAAATCTTCGTCCAGGCCAATAAACCCCCATAAGTCGCCAATCATTTCAGGCGGTTCACTTCGCGTCTTTAAACCGTGTTCGATCGCGAATTTTGCATTATTACTCCCTGACCATTCTTTGATATAATAACCAAGATAGACGATCCGCAATTGCGCATATTCCATGTCTTCATCTGACGGATATCGATAAAAATGCACGTCTCGCTGAGTCATCTCTTGCGTCATCAATATGTCAGGATTCCCGCCTTCAAGAGTATTGCAATACTTCATTCTTGAAGCGTCACCATCCAGTCGTCCATGTTGCTCTCCGATTGTAAAAGCGGGATTCTCTCCAAGGAAAATGAGCGGGATTTTATAGGCGATCGCAACATGTATTGGAATAGCGTAAAGCGCCATTTCCGTTGATTTACACCAATTCGCATATTTGTAAAAACTTTGCCGCATAAGCTTTTTCCACATTTGCGGATCCAAACTTAGGCTAATAGTATCGAACCCGTGCGCAATCAAATTGCCCAAATTTTCCGCACCGCGTTCATGCAATTGTTCCGGCGGGTAAACACAACTAACTAAAAGCGGGTTCATGCCAAGTTCGTCGCGCGCGAAAAACGCCTGTTTCATACTGTCTTTGCCACCACTGACTGTGACGATGCAGTCATAAGCGCTTTTGCTGTTTTCGCGCCCCCAAGCTATCACGCCATCAAGCTCACGCCTTCTTTCACCCCAATCGATCACACGATTTTTACTGTCTTCAGTGAAACGACATACCGGACAAACGCCATCATCATCGAAAAAAATATTCGGGCGCGTATCAGGGTTAACACACCGCTTACAGAGTTTTATTGCCATATGCAGTTAAGAGGTTTTGCGGGAGCCTAGTCCCTGGATTCTGATAATTTCCGCCAATTGTCTCTAAACATCGCAAAATAGACGACATCCGTTTCCCGACCTTCAAATAGGAAATGTTTCTCACGCTTTCCGTCCGATTTCATTCCGGATTTGCGGGCCAAATTGCACATCGGAACGTTGTTTGCAAGGGTCCCAGCGGTCAGTTTCCGAACACCTGCGCTTTGAAACAAATAATCGCTCACACCCGCCCAAGCTTCAGCGCCAAGCCCGCGCCCGGCCGCTCGAGGTTCTCCTATAAGAATTCCAATGTCAGCAAGTTGATTTCGAGAATCAAGATAGGCGTTTATGTTTCCAATGTGCCCTATACCATCGACGGCGGTTTCAATCGCCCAGAAGAAATGCGGCGTTCCTTCAAAAGAGCGCCAGTATTTTCGGCACGTTTCCATTGAATGTGTTTTGTGCCGCTGTTCACTGAAACGCATCAGCGCCTTATTGTTCAGCCAATCGACATAACGCTGTGTCAGGTGTTTTTCGGTAAACGGCGTAATTCGTAAACGGCGCGTTTTGATTTCAGGCGAAACGGCCATCAGCGATCCTTTTTGCTCCTCAAAATTTTTCGCTGTTCCCACACCTTGCAAAATGCATTGACGACGTCATTCAAATCTTCGTAATTCATTGACGGCAGCATAAATTCATGCGTGATCAGCTCTCGTTCATGCATGTGTTCAACCACCGGACAAATGCCTTTTTCATAACTCGTCACGGCGCCAACATCACGCTGAAAAGGATAACCTTTGGCGCCATAAGCCAGCCTTTGTTGAAATAAAGGCTGCAAATATAATGGCTTCACATAGCCTCCACCAATCTTGACGCCTTCTGTTTCTCGTAATTCAAACGGCGGCAATTCTTGTTGCACTGCATTTACAAACAGATCTCTTGAAACTCCTGCGACATCTTCATCGAAACGTATGGCGTGCAAATAGTAGGCATGCACGCAATCTTCTCGAACTTTGGGCAATTGGAGTGCGGGTATTGTCGCCAATCGTTCTTCTAAATAACGGATATTTGCGTGCCTTTTTTCTAACAACGCTTCTAATTTTTGTAACTGACAGCGCGTGATCGCGGCCTCTAACTCCGGCAAACGAAAGTTGAAGCCGATCATATTAACAATATCCGCGCGCTCCATGCCTTCAACAACGGCTTCGGCATGATTGCGTATTAACCGTACTTTGTTTGCCAGTTCTGCATCATCTGTAACTATGACGCCGCCTTCGCCGCAATGTATATGCTTATGATAGTTTAGCGAATAAACGCCGATGTCCGCGAGGGCGCCAGCAAACTTGTCCTTATACTTCGCCCCAGGAGCTTGCGCGGCGTCTTCAATAACCAGAAGACCGTGTTTTTCAGCCAGAGCATTTATCCCCGCAACGTCATACGGAAGGCCAAAAATATCAACAACGATTATCGCTCGCGTTTTGGGGGTTATTCGCTCTTCAACGGATTTCGGATCAAGGCAAAAGTAGTCTTGCTCAATATCAGCAAAAATCGGAACGGCGTTAAAGATAAGCGGGGCCGTCGCCGAGGCGCTCATTGTGTACGGCGAAACAATGATTTCATCTTCTGGCTCAACTCCTGCCGCGCCGACAGCACAGTATAAGCCTGATGTACAAGAATTGACGGCGACGGCGTACTTCGAGCCAAAATATTCCGCCCATTCATCCTCGAGCGCTCTGACTTCGCCGCCTCCGTAAAAATTTTCGTGGAAGCAACCCAGATAGCGTGATAATACGCCTGAATCGAGAACGCGTGCAACCGCGTCTTTTTCTTCAGCATCAATATTGTTGTGCGCTGAAAAAGGCTTTCTGCGAACGGGTTCTCCGCCTAAAACGGCTAGCTTCATGGGCTAACTCTTTATTGCTTTATCCTTGTTTGAATCGCTTGATACATATACTCCGCCGTCGTCAAGTCTTCTAATGTATCGATATCTTGTACGAGAAAGCGCGGAATAATGACTGGCAATGCATCATTCCCGTAGAGCCTCTTACTTTCCAGAAAACGCTCGGTTTCAAGCCAATAGAATTGACCGGCGTCGTGATAGGCTTCTTGGAGGTCGTTCGATCTGGTGAGTTCGTGCTCAGGCCAAAACATCTTTAAAGCGCCGTTCTCTTCTATTTTTAGCGCTCTAAAAATAGGAAATGGAAAGCTGGTTACTGAAAATACTGACGAGACGTCCTTCCCCGTCAAGAGTTCATAACCTTGACGGAGAAATACAGGCTGGAGAAAAGGCGCCGTTGCGTAAATGCAGCATACATGACCTGCGGGAGAGCCGCTCGCCGCCAGCCAATTGAGTGCATGCTCCACGACCGGCGCCGTGGGCGTGAAATCATCGGATAATTCTTTAGGACGACGAAAAGGAACTTCAGCGCCGGCCTGTTTCGCAATTTCCGCAATTTTATCAGAATCCGTCGAAACAAGTATTCGATCGAATAGCTTTGAATCACGAGCGGCGGTGATCGAGTGTGCGATCATAGGTCTTCCGGCAAAGGGCTTAATGTTTTTTTGGGGAATGCGTTTGCTGCCGCCTCGCGCCGGGATAATCGCTACGACCATGCTTCCATCCATTTTGCGGCGCCCAACTCAGTCGATCGTCTAATTTCTGACGCTTTTTGAATACATGTCAAAATCCGTTCTGATGCTCGCTCATGCTCAAATAATTCAGGTCGCGGGAGGGCGTCTTTCTTAGAAAAAGCTTCAGCAATCCACTCATCAACAAGGCGGGAAGCAGATCCAGGAGAATCCACAAAAAACACGCCGTCTCTTTTTTCTAATTGCCGCAACGCAACGTTTCTAACATTCGGTTGAAGACTGACAACAGGTTTTCCCAACAGCCATGCTTCGTAAAGCAAAATAGAAGCCATCCCTGCAATGCCGTCAGCAGTCAGAATTATATCTCTCATCTTGGCGTTCTTCAATACTCGTCCTTGTAGAGCCCCTTTTGTTTTCACCCAGTTTTTTTGCAGTTCATCATCATCTTCTCTCGGGTGGGGTAACAAGCAAATATCAATTTTTTCAGCATATGGTTGAAGAAGCCTGGCAAAGTCGCACAATACAGTTTTTTCCGTATAACCCCGAAAGTTTGGCGAGTCATCGCTTGTTCCTTGATCTTTTTGAACAGGCTCTGAAATAAATACAATTACTCTTTTACCCGATCGTTGTGTACTGCGATTGCATTCATCGCTAAGGCTTTTGTATCGCTGAGAGAGCTCAGCGAGTGCTGGCTGGCCAACGACAAAGAGTGATTTTTCGTTAATGCCTTCGCGCTTTGCTTCATCACGCGCCAAGCTATCCATGACCGCATAAAAATCAGGTTTAAAGGCAGGCAACCCGTCAATTTCCATCCTATGATGATAATTCGTCCAATTGTCGAGCAAATGAACAGTTGGAATTTCTAAGGACTTTGCATTGCGAGCCAATGTTAGCGCCGTTGTATCTTTAATACTAGATGCGAAAGCCAGGCAAGAAATCTTCAACTCCTTCAAAAAAAATTCTATCTTATCATCCCCTTCATTGAGCGGGCAGAAAACTAGCTCCCAACCAATTTCACATTCTTCGAGTATATGGCCATTTTTGAATACGACAAACGGAATATTTCGCATCTCACACTCTTTTATAACAGGCAGCAACGCGCGGGCGCCCCCAACATCTCCTGACACAAAAAGAATTTTCATTAATTTGGGAGCTTTTGTTGCTTTCTGACCAACTCGATCAACACCTGCGTATGTCGGGCGGTGCTCAAGTTGCTACACGGCTTTCCATCGTTCTCGAAGGCAAAAAGGATGTCGTCAAGTGCAGAAGAGAAAGCGGATTCAGGTTTGTCCGCCGACACAATATCGCTACAATCCGCTAATCTGTAAAATCCCGCATAGAATTCATTTGCTATTTTCTGTTCATGTCTGATCGTCATTCCTCCGTGTAAAACAGAGCTTCTGCCATTCTCTCCGATCAGTGAAATATCGATACAATGAAATGAAAGATCTATTCCTGTGACAATAACGCGCAAACCTTCCTTAAATCGCATTGAAAAACTTGGGTTTTCATGATTGCCTGTTTTGGAAACCCATTCCAAATCGTAGTCAGATGCGTCGCCCAGAACAAAAAACATGGCGTCCAAAATATGCGACCCGTTTAGCTCCAGCCCTCTAGAGTATGTCAATTGAATTGCCTTGCAACCGCCGATTTCTTGCTCTGCAAATATTTTTTTGAGCAATCGATAATTTTCTGAGTAGCGTCTCTGAAAATTCACTAATACTTGAGACCGATTTCCCAAAGTCCTTTGTTTTTCAAGAAGCTTGTCAAGTTCGCTAACTTGCGAAACGGGGGGTTTTTCAAGCCAGATCATTGGGACGCCTCTTTCGAGGCATTGCAACGTATGTTCAAAATGAAATTGGGATGGGGAACAAATGCTCAAGATATCCGGCTTCGCTTGATCTAGCATTTCTTCCAGAGAATCATATGCAGGTACGCCAAGCGCAGCATGGAAGTCTCGACAGTCTTTTCTATCTGTTGAGCAGCCGGCGACCAATTCAAAACGATCATGCTTCAAGTAGGCGGCTGCGTGCGTGAGAGCAGGGGCCGATGCGTCTGCTTTATTATCAAATCGCCATCCAATATTCCCTAATCCCAAAAGTGCAGCCCGGAATTTGTGCTTCACTTACTGAATCAAGCTCCAGTCCATGGGCGTACCTTTAGGAATCGTTTCAAGAGCTTTACGGCCAATAATGTCGTTCAGGCACCTCGTGTGCAGGCCATAGCCGGGTCTGATTGACCGGACATTCTTCTCCGTAAAAACTTCTCCTTCGGCAATATCTTCAACCACAAAAAGAGAACGTCTGAAAACGCGACTTGCTTTCTCTTCGTCTCCTGTTCCATACTCAACCGTTCCTATCGCTTTTTCCGCAACGCGAACAGCCTCTACCATCGTTTTGAATTCAGTTGGTTCAAGAGAAAAAGCGCTGTCTGGCCCGGAAAAATTGCGAGACAATGTAAAATGTTTTTCGATAACGCAAGCGCCAAGCGAAACAGCGGCCAAAGGAACGGCAACTCCTAATGTGTGATCCGAAAGGCCGGCAGGAACTGAATACGCTTCTGATAGATGACGAATTGTTTGCAGGTTCATCTTTTCTGGAGGCGCCGGGTATGCACTGGTGCATTTGAGCAGAGCCAATTCGCATCCGCCGGCTTCACGGATCGTAGTAACCGCCTCGTCGATTTCGGCTAAGGTCGCCATGCCCGTGGACATAATGATCGGCTTTCCAGTTTGAGCAATTTTTCGCAGAAGCGGAATATCGACAATCTCAAAGGAAGCAATTTTATGAGCGGGAACATCCATATCTTCCAGAAAATCGACCGCTGTGTCATCAAAAGGTGTAGAAAATAGGTCGAGCCCTAATTCATCAGCAACATTTTTCAATTTTGGCTGCCACTCCCAAGGGGTATAGGCTTCGCCGTAAAGCTCATAGAGCGTGCGGCCTTCCCAAATTGTTCCTTTCCCAACTCGAAAGTGTTCCGTCTCGGCGTCAATCGTTAAAGTATCTGGAGTATAAGTTTGCAGCTTGACGGCGTCAGCTCCGGCTTCTTTTGCAGCTTTAATAATATCGACGGCGACGTCAAAACTTTGGTTGTGATTTGCCGACATCTCCGCGATAACGTACGTCGGAAATCCTTGGCCAATTTCGTGATTGTTAATTCGCATCTCACTGACTATTCGTTTTTGTCGTCATTTTTCGAATGATTTTCTCGGTAGAGCTGCAACCTCATAAAAACCTTCTCATCATTTTCCAAGAAGTAAGCGCCGTGATATGGCGGGAACGTTCGTGCACGCAAAATATTGATCAGGTCGCGCGCTTTGTACTGCCTGTCAAGATCAATTTTGTCAATCTTTTCTGTGTCTTTCAAGAAGTAATTCGACCCATCGCCTTCAGGCTGTTTTGTTCTTTTTATTGTCCCGCTATGAATCGCAGGCCAAGTTTTCTTAAAAAGTGCGACCGAGGTCTGCTCCAGTTTGCGATAAAGCGATTCACCCGTATCAGTCAATTCTATTTCAACTCTCTGCTGAGAAATGAGATCGCCGGTGTCAACGCCTACATCCATGTAGTGAATCGTCACGCCCGCAGGCGTTTCGTCGATAATGCTCCAAACATTGGGGTTGGCGCCGCGATTGTATGGCAAAAATGCAGGATGAATATTTATGCAGCCCATCGGAAAAAGTTTTAGAATGGGCTCACGCAAAATATAACCGAAATAAGCCGATACTCCAATGTCCGGCTTCAGAACTTGAATCGCCTCAATCGTTTCGGCGGATCGCAATGCTGTAGCATCCCAGACAGCGTCTTGAGGCCCCGAGTACTCAGAAAGTAAATTCTTCCCATATCGCCTTCTGTTTGGCGGATGCATGACAAGTCCCGCGATATCCTCGTTTTGGAACTTCAGCCATTTAAGAACTTGCCAGCCAACCCAATTATTACCCAAAAAAAGTATACGCATTTACTGGTTCTGTCACTCAACGAACGAATTCAATTTTCCCAACACACGATGTGCGCCTTTTCCATCGACCAACGATTGCGCTGAATAAGACATCGCATTCCGAAGTTCAAATGATGAAATTACATTACTTATCGTAGACGCAATGATCTCTTGGGAAACTTCGTTACATCTTCCCAGATTTCTGGCTGCCTTTGCTCTTTCCAAGCCTTGCGCAATTGCCACCTGATTGTCTGCAAACGTCAAGATAATATTCGGCAATCCAAGACAAGCAGCCTCCCAACACGTGCTTCCTCCAGCGGTAACGACGATATCCGCGTCCTTAAGATGATGATACATATTTTTGACGTCAAACAGTACGTCTGTTCTTTGAGACATGCTTTCAGCAACGTTTTGAATATCTTCCAGGTTCGGGCTATCTCCGCCTACAATCACTTCTATTTCGAACTTCTTCGAAGAGATGCTACGCATGGCGCTCAAAATCTTCAACGTTGCATTTTGAGGGTCGCTTGCGCCCATAGTGATCAGGATTTTTCGTACATTCTCAGCTATGGGTTTATGATGTTTGAGCTTGACAAATTCTCGTCGCAACAGCGCATATTTCGGTCCAAGTAACAGTCGAGTATTCCGATAACGCTCTTTGTATAGCTCCGGATAAGCGCTAATATTTTGATTAAGCACCCATGTCGCAGAGTATTTTGAAGCATGTCCGTAGTCATCAATAAACAACACGCGAAAACCCGCATCAACTAAAACGCTCTGAAACGCGCCGCCAAAATGATAGCCATCGACAACAACTGCTTCCGGAACGCAAACCCGTGCCAATTTAAGGGTGGAATCGAGGTCGCGCTTGCCGCCAGGCGCAACCATAAGATCACAAATTTCAATACTTTCGTTTTCAAGCCGTGATCGCAATCCAGGGGTCAGCTGTGCTGTTGCGAAAACGACTTTGCCGCCATTATCTCGCCATGCCTGTGCGAGAGCAAGGCAGCGCATCACGTGTCCGCCACCAATTTCCGCACTGGCGTCAGTGCGAATCAGGAGTATTTTTCTACGATCAGACACTCAACTACTTTGGGCGGTATAAGAATAAAGTTTTTGACAAATGTATTGCAAATCTTCCATTTCTAATCTGGGGTAAATTGGGATGGAAATTTCGTTTTTATAAAACGCTTCGGCGACGGGAAAATCGCCCGATTTGAAACCGAAAGTGTCACGGTAATAGGGTTGCAAATGAACCGGGATGTAATGAACTTGTCCGATAATTCCCGTTTCTCGAAGCTGGCCGAAAAACTCAGCTTTGTTGATTCCTAACGCTTCGAAATCAATTTGCAAGGGATAGATGTGGTACGCGTGGGCAACGTCTTCGTCGACGGCGGGCGTTGTAAAATATTTGGCTTGCGAAAAAGCGTCGTCATAAAAAGCCGCGATCTCCCGGCGGCGCGCCAGGAAACGATCCAGTTTCTCGAGCTGATTCACGCCCAGAGCGCACTGCAGATCTGTGATGCGGTAATTGTAGCCGAGCTCAATCATTTCATAATACCACGGCCCTTCATTTTTTTCCATCAACGCACCGTCTCTGGTTGCGCCGTGGCTGCGAAACATTTTGATGCGAGCGTCAAGTTCAGCGTCGTTGGTTAAAACCGCGCCGCCTTCGCCGCTGGTGATGTGTTTGACCGGGTGGAAACTGCAAATGACCGCATCGGCATAGGTTGCCGCGCAGACGTGCTCGCCCCTGTACTTTGCGCCCAGCGCGTGGCAAGCATCATCGACAAGCTGAAATTCGTATCGGTCGGCCAAGTCTCGCAGTGTCTGCCAATCGCAAGGCTGTCCGGCAAAATCGACCGCGACAACCGCTTTTATGTGCTTGCCCGCTCGCTTGTATCGTTGGATTTTTTGTTCGAGCTGATCGAGGTCGATGGTGTAGAAACAAGGATCGACATCGACGAAATCAGGCGTTGCGCCTGTGTAAACAGCGCAGTTTGTGCTGGCGAGAAAAGTGATCGGCGCGGAAATCACGACGTCCCCCGGCTTCCAGCCAAGGGCCAGCGCGGCGAGATGCAACGCTGCCGTGCCGTTGCTTACAACCGCCGCGTGTTGGCAGCCGAATTTTTCACACAATGCGCTTTCGAATTGCGTGACGGCCGGCCCTTGCGTTAGCCAATCGGATTGCAAAACGCGAATGACTGCGTCAATATCGTCCTGCTCGACGACTTGTTTGCCGTAAGAGTACATTTTAGGCATGTTCGAGCTGGCCGTTCATTCCCGCAATGTCACGCAGCGCATCGACGCTCAACCAGTTGGTGTTTGTCTCACTGCTGTAGCGGAAGCCGTCCGGGCAAGATTTTCCGCCGTTCTTTTTAAAGCCGTTTTCTTCCCAGAAGCTGTGTTCCGGTTGGATGACAAAATGATCTTCGTACTCCAGCGTTCGCCGCGCATCATCTTCAGGAACCATCACTTCATGCAATTTTTCCCCGGCGCGAATGCCGACGAATTTGTATTCGCACTCCGGCGCGATGGCTTTGGCCAAATCCATGATGTTCATGCTGGGAATTTTCGGGACGAAGATTTCGCCGCCGTGCATTCTCGCCAAACTCTTGAGCACGAATTCCACGCCTTGCTCGAGTGTAATCCAGAAGCGCGTCATGCGTTCGTCGGTGATCGGCAAAACCCCCGTTTCCTTCATTCTTTTGAAAAAAGGAATCACGCTGCCTCGGCTGCCGACAACGTTGCCATAGCGAACGACGCTGAAGCGCGTCGGGTGGCTTTCGCCGGAATAGGCGTTGGCGGAAACGAAGAGCTTATCGGAGCAGAGTTTGGTGGCGCCGTAGAGATTGATTGGGTTGGCGGCTTTGTCCGTGCTGAGCGCAATGACGCGCTCAACGTCGCGGTCAATCGCCGCTTCGATGATGTTGGCCGCGCCCAAAACGTTGGTTTTGATCGCTTCAATCGGATTGTATTCAGCGGCGGGAACCTGTTTGAGCGCCGCCGCATGCACGACAATATCGACGCCGTCGAAAGCGCGATAGAGCCGTTCTTTGTCGCGAACGTCGCCGATGAAAAAGCGGATCGCCGGATATTTATCCGCCGGAAATTGACCGGCCATATCAAATTGCTTTAATTCGTCCCGGCTAAAAATTATCAGCTTTTTCGGCTTGTATTTTTCGAGAACGATGCGTGTTAATTTTTTGCCAAACGACCCCGTCCCTCCAGTGACGAGCACCGTTTTATTGTCCAAGCTAAATCCGTCCATAGTCAGCCTCGGAAAAGTTTATTTGTAAATTGTATTCTTGGAGTGTTGGCGGAATTCAAACGGCCAATTCCCAAATAGAACGTCCGTCTCGCCGCCGAAATTTTGTCGAAAGCACTTCGCTTTTCGCCCGCCTTCAAAATAGATTCCTCCTGAATGACATTGGGGAACTTTTCAAATTTCCATTGCTCCACCATTCCAACAATCCATTTTATATCAGGCTCATCGCCGTCTTACTTGATTTGAGAAAACTGTCTCGTTCCCCGGCGCTTAGTCTTCTGACGTGATTAGGGCCGAGCTTTATCGAAACCATTTGCCGCATGCCTTCAAGCGTGACAAGCATTCTGCGCTTGCCTTTTTTCATTACGCTCATGCCGCGCAATCCCTTCAAAGGTCCGCTGATAATTTCCAGCATGTCGCCCGGCGCGAAATCATGCGCGGGAGCAGGGTCAAGATCATTCGCGATCAAGTCTTTAACAATCTGAATCTCGCTATCAGGGATGCTGGAAGGTTTACCGCGCGAACTCAACATGCAAACAACGCCGTCCGCTTTCAGAGATTGCACGCGACGTTCACGCGAAACATGCACGAAAACATAGCAGGAAAAGAGCGGTGATTCAATCCATTTTTTACGGTCGCTCCATTGTCTGAGCGAGCGTTTCAGCGGTAAGTAGCCTTCAATCCCCATCTCATCCAAATCACGAACGACGCGCTTTTCAAAATTTGGCCGCGTGTAAAGCGCATACCAGTTTAGTTGCTCGTTTTCAAGGTAAAATCTCGGCGCTTTTTCAAGCACCGTCGCTTCTGAAAATTCCATTCGCCTCCCTCTTGGAAAATTCAAATTAAAGTCAGGTTTAGATAAAGCTCCGCCATGCCAGTCACATGGCTGTTTTTGGCGCACAAATCAAATTGTGCGTTAGATTATCGCGACCGTGCTTTTGACATGATCGATCCCCCGCTTTTGAAAATTTTGAGCTTAACCTAACCTGGATTATTCAGGTTAAGAGCGAATTTCTGCCAGAAGATTCGCGAAAGGAGTAAAACTCCCGTGATAATATCAAAATGTAACAGTCAAACGCCGTGACTCAGCCGTATGGCTGGATCATTTGTCCAGAGAAGTCGGCGGCTGTTTTAGAACAATCTTTCGATCAGACGAGACATCGTCGATATAAGCAAAATACAAAGCGCTTGATGAATGCACTTTTCTGTGTGCGATCATCTATCGTCGCCTTAAAGGCTTTGAACTTTCAAACGCCCAAGCGCTTGACTCCAGAGCTCCCAGACGGTCTCTTAATAGGCGCGATCACGCTTCTTTCTCGATTTGCGCTTCTTCTTTTTATCATTGTCCTTACCGTAATAGTAATAATGATAATAATAGTAGTAGCTGCCGTACATGCTCTCGATCCGGACGCCGTTAAGCAGTGCGCCTAACACCGGGATTTTCACATTGTTAATCAGCGCCTTGGCGCGTTGCGTTGCGTCTCGGAAGGTCTGGCCTGATTTTACAACAACCACGAGTCCGTCTACTTTGCTGCCCAGCACCGCTGCGTCCGTCACCGCGATAATCGGCGGGCTGTCGAAAAGTATGACGTCAAAACGATCTTTGAGCGCCTCAATCACCTTCTCCATCGAAGAACTTCCAAGTAACTCCGAAGGATTTGGCGGCAGCGTGCCGCAGGGCATTAAAAACAGGTTCTCGATTTCCGTCTTTTGAACAACGTCATCAATTTCCATTTTCCCGACAAGAACATTCGTCAAGCCGCGTGATCTGTCGGTCCCAAAAATCGAATGCAAAACGGGACGTCTCAAATCAGCATCGACAAGTAAAACGCGATTTCCTGATTGAGACAAAGTTATCGCCAAGTTTGCAATTGTTGTCGATTTTCCTTCGCCGGGGCCGGGGCTTGTCACCAAGAGCGTTTTTAAAGTTGCATCGGTTTTGGTGTATTGAATGTTCGTTCTGAAAGTCCGGTAGGCTTCCGAGATCGGTGATTTTGGTGCAAAATGCGAAATTAATCGGGCAACCGTTTTTCGGCTCTCAGCCGAGTCCGCCTTGCCGTTTTGCGAGTTTTTAGGCAGCGTCTTCACACGCTTGGCGGCGTCTTCTTCATCGATCAATGGAATTGAGCCGAGCACCGGGATGCCGAGCCGCTCCAAATCTTCAATCGTGCGCACCGAATTGTCCATGCTTTCCAGCAAGAAAGTCAACCCGATTCCCAACCCTAACCCGATAATCATGCCGAGCATTAAGTTCATGCGTTTGCGCGGCGCAATGGGAAATTCCGGCGCGGCGGCTTCATCGATAATCCGGACGTCGCCGAGTTGCCCGACCTCTGTGATGCGTGATTCCTGATACTTTTCTTTCATCATCAGGAAAATCTTTTCATCGACCTGAGCGGCGCGCTGCAGTTGCGCTAACCGCAGGCTTTTTTCCGGCAAATCATCCAACTCAGCGGCATATTTATCCACGACGTCTTTCAAAACTTCGACGCGCGGTTTTAAAGAAGCGATGCTTGCTTCAACTTCAATTTTACTCGTCAGCAAATCTTCACTCATCGCAACAGGGTTGACAATGTTTCTGGAAATAATTTTCGCCGACTCTTTTTCAAATTCTTCTGTCAGGAAGCTAATACGCTCGTCAATTTGCCGGATTTGAGGGTGATCATTGTAGTTCGCGCCTTCATTGATAAGCGCAGCTGTTTTTGAAGCGCGCTCTTGCTCCAGACTGGTTATTTTCCCGCGCAAATGTTCGAGATATGGGGCTGCGGTTATAGACTCAAAATCGAAGTTTTGTTTGTTGAGCTTGAGTTGCTCATTTATATAAGCGAGTCTTTCGCGGCCCGAATTCAGATCGGTCAGCGCCGTATTATACAGCGTTTCAAACTCGGCGATTTTGCGAATCAACTCAGTCGTTTCGCTCGAAAGTGAAACGACGTTTTCCTTTTCCTGAAACTCCTTCAAAGCATTTTCAGACTCAGCAAGTTGCGCTTGAATAAGTTTCAATTGATCGTCTAAAAAGGTTTTAACCTGCGTGACTTCTTCCTGGCTTTGCTTCCGGTTGAGCGAAGCATAGGCTTCGGTCAAAGTATTGGTCACGATCGCAGCTTCGTTGGCGTTTGTCGCTACAACCTTAATTTCGATCATGTCCGTATTTCGGATGGGCTCGACAGCGATCATCGTCCGCAGCACTTTCGCCTGATTAACAATCTTCAATTCCGGACTGATTTCCGGCGCCGGTTCTTCTTTGCCGTTCTTTGACATGCCGAAAAAGCTCTTCAAGCTTTTACCAACCCCTGCAAACATACCGTTCTTTTCACTGTCAGCCGGCACGTTCCCTAAAATCGCCAGCGTCCCTGCGTGCGGGGATTGCATCAAACGCTCAATCGTCGTCTGCGCCAGAGTGCGGCTTTTCAAGATTTCCACTTGATTGTTGATCATCGTTTCATTCTTGATGATGCTATTGACTTCAAACAAGCTCGCGCCGACGTTGCCTTCTCCCTTAATAATCACTTTTGCGCTGGCTTGGTAGATTGGCGTCGCCGTCATCGTAATATAAACCGTGATCGCCATAACGATGATGAATGACGACAATATGATCCACTTGCCGCGCAAAAGAATGCGCAGATAGTCGTTTAACGACGCCTGTTTTTCCAGATGCTCGTCCATTTTGCAAATTCCGTTAAGAATGAAACGCTGATGCGCTTAAACCCTTCCTGTCCCGTGAAGCCGAAGCAAGCCGCTTTTGTCAACCAGCCGCCGTCTCAGAGATCACAGCGTGTTTTTATCGATTTTGGGAAAGTTTAATCAGGTAGTAGATATTCACAAACACCGCCAGCCGCCCGGTAAAATCCAGCGCCTTGGTGATAAAATGAAACCGCGAGCCTTCCACAATAATTGTATCGCCAGGCTTTAGTTGCGGGATCAGAGATTCATCGCCCGTTTTCTTGTAGCGTTTGACGTTCACTTTGTGGATTAGCTGCTTGCCATCGCCGCGCGCCAGGGCGTTCGCTTCATCATCCGCACTTATTGCAGACTGTGGCCCGTTCATCGCGAACTGCTTTGACTCGCCTTTTTGAACATGCTCCGAACCGGAGTCATTTTCTCGGCGAATGAGCTTGATCTTGCTCAATTTTGCCTGTTCCCGAGGACCGCCCGCGAAAGAAATGAGCGAAATGAGGTCGGTGTCTTTTGGCACCATGTACTGCCCCGGCTTCTGGACAAATCCCCAAACGTTGACACGCATCAGGAGTTCATCATTGTCGCCAAAATAGTAAATGGAGCCGCGATTGGAGTCAGAATTGGAGGAATAGTCATCTTGCGCTGACGCCGCGAGAGGCATAGACGCAAGGATGACGGTAAGCCAAATAGACGGACCAAGCCGTCGTTTGCTGTGCTTCATCATAAAACTGCCGCCCTAAGTTGCTTATGCTGTGTATCGAGGTGTGTGCAAACACAGCGAAAAAACGCGATGAACTTCCTGTTCGTCAGACCGCTTTTTCTGCGATAAGCCGTTCGTTTTTTACGGCGCCTTTGGTAAAACGTTTGTGCATAAAAGCGCCGCGAAATTTTTTGGTTGAGAAATCTGCGGGAGGTTATTTGTTAAGATCGCTGAGATCAATGACTTCAGCGTCTGCGGGAATCGTGAACGAAAACAGAGCGTTTTCGAGCGGCGGGTTCATTTTGATTTTCTCAAGATCGTAGCGAGTGATATTTTCGTTGATATCTTCCTGCTCTATCCTGAGCGTAACGAGCTTGTTTTTGTCCACCCACAGTTTCGTAGACATGATAAACGCGTCTTCGTCTTTTGGCGTAAACTTAAGCTCAAAACAAGGCGTCCCGCCTATAACCGACTCCCCTAACAACTCAACCCTTGAGTTCTCGGTGTATTTCAAAAGAATATCCTTCGGAAGCTGGTGTTCCTTCGACTTGGTAAGCAAGTCGAGAATCACTTGATTCCGCTCTTTTGAATAAGTCCAAACCCTATTACCGTCAGAAATAATCAACTGCGTATCGGTTTCTATCCGATATTTATTTTTTTCTCCCAGAGCGAGCCTGCCGCCCTCCTTCTGCTCTTCGCCGGCCAGCGCCCAGACTGACGTTTGGACAAAATCAGCTTCAAAAGAAGCCAGTTTTTCATATTTCTTACGGACGTTTTTGACGATGTCTTTCGCGTTCTGCGCCAAGCCTTCTCCAGCCAAAATCGCGAGGCAAGCAATCACGCCAAGAAACAACTTTAATTTATTTTTACGAATCATGTTTACTCCTAAAACCGCTTTCCATTGAGATTGCGCCATTAAGACGACCGAGGTCAGCAGAGTGTTTCAGATCTCGTCCAAATCCGTCACTTCCAGAAAATCTTCGCCAACCAGAACTTCCCGCGCTTTGCTGCCGTCGAAGCCGCCGACGATGCCTGCAGCTTCCAGTTCGTCGATCAATCTGGCGGCTCTGGCGTACCCGACTTTTAATCGGCGCTGCAAAAGCGAAATTGAGCCTTGTTGGTGTCGGACAATGAGTTTCACGGCTTCGTTAAATAAAGCGTCTCTCTCAGAACGTCCGTCGCCAACGTCGAAACTGGCGTCAATTTCTTCATCGCGAATCGGCAAAAGCTTGGTCGGATAGCGCGGCTGCCTGTGAATATGCTCGAGTATTTGCTCGATTTCATCCGTGGTGATAAAAGCGCCGTGCAACCGCACAATTTCCGGTGAGCCGGGCGGCATGTAAAGCATATCGCCGCGCCCCAACAATTTCTCCGCGCCATTGGCGTCGAGAATCGTTCGAGAGTCTGTTTTTGAAGCGACAGCAAAGGCGATCCGCGCCGGGAAATTCGCCTTGATCACGCCGGTGATAACATCTACGGACGGACGCTGCGTCGCCACGATCATATGAATACCAATAGCGCGCGCCATTTGCGTCAATCGCGCAATCGGCTCTTCAACCTCTTTCGCGGCCATCAGCATCAAGTCAGCCAATTCATCGATCACCACAACGATGTAAGGCAGCGGCTCGGCAAGCTCACCGTCATCTGTTTTAATTCTGCCCGCACGAGCGCGAGAATTGTAATCCGCGATGTTGCGGACATTCGCGCCGGCAAACAAATCATAGCGCTGCTCCATCTCGTACTCCACGCTGCGCAGCACGGCAAGCGCGTTTTGCGGATTCGTGACGACAACTTCGTTCAAGTCTTCGCGATAAATCAAATGATGATTGATCAATTGGCTGTACAAGTTCAATTCCAGCCGCTTGGGATCGATCAAAACAAATTTGACCTCAGTCGGGTGCGCTTTATAAAGAATGCTCGAAATAATCGCGTTCAGGCAAACGCTTTTTCCAGAGCCTGTGGATCCCGCGACCAGCAAGTGAGGCATTTTGTCCAGATTCGTGACAAACGGCTTACCGCTGATCGTTTTGCCCAAGGCTATCGCCAGCGGAGAATCCGATTGCTCAAAATCATCGCAATCCAGAAGCTGGCGCAGATAAACCGTATCCGGTTCACGATTCGGCAATTCGATGCCAACGGCGGCCTTTCCCGGAATTGGCGCAACGATTCGGATGCGCTGCGCACGCATTGCCATCGCCAAATCATCGGACAGATTGGTTATGCGGCTAATCTTGACGCCGGGCGCCGGCTCATATTCGTAGCGCGTAATCACAGGCCCCGGATTTATGGCGACGATTTGTCCTGAAACGCCAAATTCTTCCAAACGACGCTCCAGGGTTCTGCCATTCTCCTTCAATTCCTCTTGCGGCGTGACGCTGACCAGAGACTCCGGATAATGTAGAAACTCGAGGCCGGGAAAAACATAATCTCCAAGCGCGACCGGATTCGGCAACTCGGCGTCCGTTTTAACTTCCTCAACGTCTTCACGCTCCGTAACCGTAACTTGATCAAAATGGTCTAAAGGCGGCGGAGCATCGAACGGCGCCGGTTGCGGCGTTGAAGGCGTTTCGCGCTGAGGTTGAGCGTCAAACGGCGGATCGGCGGGCTGTGAATCGGCCAAATTTCCCGGCTTTCGTCCCGTCGGCTCCGGGCTCCTAAGTTGCGGCTCTGGCCGCTGTTTTTGAGGAGAAACTTCAGGTTCTTCGAGAGATTGGCGCTCAAAGACAGGGGGTGTCGAAGGAGATTTTTGAGGACGTTCCAGGTTTCGCGGCTGCTGCGGCTGTGCTGGAATCTCCGTTGACTCTTGCCGGCTTAACTCATGAATTTTCTTATAGTTTGGCACGGCTCTCGGCGGTTGCCGACGCTCTTTTTCCTGAGGTTGCGATATCAGAGGCTCACGACGAGGTTCATTTCTCGGACTCTGTGGTTGCAACTGAGGGCGGACCATCCTTTCCGGCTTCTTTTCCACGTCATCGGATTGCCGAACCGGGCGTTCAAATTTCGGCATGGGCGGCAATTTGAAATTGGCAATCTGCTTTTTTATCGCGCCCACAGCGTCGTCAACGACTTTGAGACCAATGGCGACCATTTGTGCAAAGCTAATTTGCGTTGCAGCCACAAAAAAGATGAGCGCAATCGAAATTGAAACGATGATGCTGCCGACGCGGCCAAAAAGACTGTAAACCATCGTCGCCAGGAATCCGCCAACCAAGCCGGAAAAATCAAAACCGAACTGCGCGCCTTCAGGGTTGGACGCTTCCGGCAATCCGAGCAGCATTGAAATGTAGATAGCGATCCCGAGGCTATAAAATGAGCCGCGCGCCAAACCGCCGGGGTCATTGCCGCGAAATCGATTCCATCCCCACGCCAAAAGCAAAAACGGAATGATAATGGAAGAATAGCCAATAAAAAATTTTATCAAATAGTGAGAAATGTATACGCCGACCACGCCCATCGCATTTTTGACCGGCGTAAACTCCAGCCCCATCGGCTCTTCGGACGGATCGTATGAAAGCAGGCTTATCAACACAAGCGACGCCAAGGTCATCAGGAGTATTCCGAAGATTTCCTCCTGCTGACGCAATCCCGGGTCTTGCTCGGCCTTTTTGGAAGCCATAGTAAATCTCTCAGTAAGGTCTCTGATAAAAAGGCGTTTTGATGACGGTCGCTCGCGCAGTTCGCTTCCGAATTTGGACGTCAAGTTCGGCGCCGACTTTAGCCAAATCGGTGCGAACATAGCCAATCGCGATCGACTTTTCAAGACTAAGGGAGAATGTTCCGGAAGTGATTTCCCCGACCTGTTCGCCTTCATGCAAAATCGGATAACCATGCCGCCCGATGTTGCGGCCTTCGATGGTCATGCCAACCAATTTGCGCTCCAGGCCGCTTTCTTTGGCTCGGGAAATGGCGGCGGAGCCAAGAAAATCGCCTTTGTCCAACTTCGTAATCCAACCAAGCCCGGCTTCGATGGGATTCGTGGTTTGATCGATGTCATTGCCATAGAGGCAGTATTTCATTTCCATCCGGAGTGTGTCGCGCGCACCCAGCCCAATCGGTTGAATGCCGAATTTCTCCCCGGCTTCTAAAACAGCGTCCCAAACTTTCGGAGCTTCATTCGCAGCAACGGCTATTTCGAAACCCGCCTCGCCAGTGTAACCAGTGCGCGCAATCATGGCCGGAACTCCAGAGACCTGGCCGTTCGCAAACCAGTAGAACTTAACCGCGCCAAGTTCAGTTTGTGTTAAAGATTGCAGAACAGCCTCGGCGTTGCGGCCTTGCAAAGCCATCAAAGCCGTTGCATCGCTCTCATTCTGCAGTTCTACACCATCACCGGCGTATTTCTGAGCCCAAGCCCAATCTTTTTCAAGATTCCCTGCGTTGACGATCATCAAGTAGTGGTCGCTTTGGCGATAAACGATCAAATCATCTACAATGCCGCCGTCTTCGTAGCACATCGCGGTGTATTGCGCTTGATTGACTTGCAATTTACTGACGTCATTGATGGTGATTTTTTGCAGGAAATCAAGCGCTCCCTCGCCGCGAACGGTAAATTCGCCCATGTGAGAAACGTCGAACAATCCTACCGATTCACGTACCGCTCGATGCTCTTCAATAATTCCTTTGTATTGAACCGGCATCAAATATCCGGCGAAATCGACCATTCTGGCGCCCGCCGCTACATGGCGATCATAAAGCGGCGTTTTCTTCGGCTCCATGTATTTTCCTGATTTTGTATTTATGGGTTTGAATGAGCGTGGTTATGGCTAGATTTGTTTCAACGCTTTGTAAATTCGGTTCAGGCCTTCTTCAATATTGGCGATGCTGTTCGCATAACTCAGTCGCAGATAACCTTTGCCATACTCGCCAAAGGCCGTGCCGGAAAGCACCGCAACATTGGCCTCATTCAAAATGTAATCCGCCAGCTTTTTGCTCTCCATGGGAACCTCGCTGACATTCGGAAAAACATAGAAAGCGCCTTTTGGCACAATGCAGCTCACGCCCGGCAACTCGTTCAAGCCTTTAACAACAAAATCGCGCCGCTTACGAAATTCTTCCACCATTTTGGCAGGCTCATCTTGCGGGCCAAGCAGGGCTTCGACGCCCGCATCCTGCGTGAAGGTTGCCGTGCAAGAGTTGCTGTTTACCATAAGCTTCGCTACCGCCGCGGCTAAGTCTTTCTGCATGACGCCGAAGCCCAAACGCCATCCCGTCATCGAGTAAGTCTTGGAAAAGCCGTCGAGCAAAATGGTCAAATCGCGCATTCCAGGTTCGGCCATGATGCTGACATGTTCTCCGTCGTAGATGATATTTTTATAAACTTCGTCTGAAAGGACGGGGATATTTCGTTCACGAGCGATTTTGGCAATTGCTTGCACGTCGGCGCGGGAAAGTATGCCGCCGGTAGGATTCGCCGGGGTGTTAATGATGATCAATCGTGTTTTGTCCGTCACGCTCGCTTCAAGGTCGGCGATGTCGAAGCTGAATCCGCGCTCTTCCTTCAGCGGCAGCGGAACGGCCTTGCCGCCAACAAATTCAATGACGGATTCATAAATCGGGAAGCCGGGATTCGGGTAAATCACTTCATCGCCCGGGCCTACAAGCGCCGTAATCACATAATACATGATCGGTTTAGCGCCTGGCGTAACGGCGATTTCGTCTGGAGAAATCTCAACTCCGCGCCGCGTCATGACGTCTTTAGCAATCGCGCTTCTGAGTTCGGGAATGCCTGCAGCAGGTGTATAATGTGTTCGCCCACTCTGCAATGCCCGGACGCCGGCTTCAACGATATTCGCAGGCGTATCAAAATCAGGCTCCCCAATTTCAAGATGAATAACATTCTTACCCTTCGCTTCGAGCGCTTTGGCTTTGGCCAGAACTTCGAAGGCGGTCTCTGTCCCCAAACGGTTCATTCTATTCGCGAAACGCATTTACCCTCCTAATCCTCACTAAAATCAGTACATTGTCACATGGCAGGCGAGCAAGATAGCAAAAGATTTCCTTGCTGTCAAGCGGCATTGCTTGTTTGAAACGGGCGCTATCTCTTTAATTGAAAAGCGTTTATATTGGGCTAACAGACCATAGGCATTAGATGGCGGGAGGCTTGAGCTTTGCTCCAAATCAGTGCAAAATTTATTGTTTAGTGGTGCAAATGCTCATCAACGAAATTCAGAATATTTTCAATGTAAAGATTAGGGTGGGTGCGGAAGCCGCGTCCGTGCGTGGCGTCGGGGATGATGACGAGCGATTTGTGCAGCGTCAGCGCAGCGTCGTGGAGAGTTTGCGCGACTTCAATCGGCATTCTCTGATCTCGTTCGGCGGCAATGAACAGAATCGGTTTTTCATCGATTTGGGCGACGGTTTTGCGCAGATCAAAATCATCGCGGTCAAAGCCAATCCGGCTCTCGGCGATATTGATAACCAAAGTCGCAATCGGCCAGGATGGAATGTAGGGGAGAAATTTCGCGTGATGGCGTATCGTATGCTCGAACGAAAGAAAGCTGCTGTCAACGATCGTCATGTCGATTTCATTGCTCTCCGAGGTCGCCAAAAGCGTCGCGGCGCCGCCCATGGAAACGCCGTAAGCGATAATCGGCAAATCCGGCGTTAAGTCTTCACGCAGGAATTTCGAGGCGCCGACAATGTCGTATCGTTCCAGATAGCCCATGCTGGTCAAATCCGCCGGGCTCTCGCCATGACCGCGCAAATCCAGAATCAATCCCGCAAATCCTTGTTCCCAAAGCGTGCAGGCCAGATTTAGAACCTCGCGGCGGGAGCGAAAAAGACCGTGAGAATAGATGATCACGGCTTTGGCGCTGTCATGCGGCAGATACCAGGCGGAAATATCCGGAGCGATTGATTCATTGTTGTGAACTTCAGGATCAGCCGCGCGGAAAACAACGTCTTCGAAAGCGACGCCGCCGGAATCCATTGGCGTGAACGTAAAATCGCGTTCTCCGGGGCGAGTGCCAGACTGCGTGATGAACCCTGTCGCGAACCAGGGAAGAACAACATAAATGAGGAGAACAATGAGGACGATCAGGGTCAGAACGATACGTCTGATCCACTTCCACAGGCGGGATTTAACAGGCTTTTTTTCCACGAAACTTTTAAATCAGGCGTTGTTTTCAACTGCGATCTCATCGCCAACGGGTGTGGAATCTTTGGCTGCGGCAACCGGCTGAATGGCGAAACGAACGAGGTACGCCGCCCACAAACTGCAAGCACCGGAAAAGGCCGTGACCGCCGCATATCCGCTCAACTCAAAAAGCAGACCGGAGAATGCAGCCGCACCGGCGATGGCAAGCTTCGCGGCTGTACTTCGGACGGCAATATAAGCGCCGCGCTCGCGGCTTGCAACCAATTCCGTGATCAACGCTTGATACGGCCCTTCGCGCAGTGCAATGGCCAAGCCCCCGCCGATGCAAAAAGCGACCACGCCGGTATAGCTTCCGATAAAACTGGTCGTCGACATGATTGCGACGATGAGCAGGCTGGCAACCAGGATGAGTTGCTTCTTGCCGATTTTGTCAGACAAAAATCCGCCGAGCAAAGAGCCGATTACTGTAGAAACCCCCGCGGCGAGAAAAACCAGCGCCAGCGATCCGCCGGTCAAGCCAAAATCGGCGGAGAGCCATTTGCCGAGAAATGTCATCAGGCTCGTGGAAGTTGATGAACCCGCGAACGCGAGCAAGAGACCGTTGCGCGTTTTGCGATTGACCCAAAATCGACCGTAATCGAGGATCTGTCCCTTCACAGCCTGTACGAGTCTGCCGTTTCGGTTCGACTCGGACATTTTTTGATCATCAGCAGAGCGTACGCTTTCAGGGGGCTTGATTCGTATGTTCCGTTTCAGAAAAAGAGCAATCAGCAATGCGGTTCCGCCAAGAAAAATATAGATCGGACGCCAGCCGTAATTGCTCGCGACAATCGCACCCAGAGGTACGCCGACGACTGCCGCCAAAGAATAAATGGCGCCAACCAGCCCCATCGCGCGCCCGCGTTTTTCATAGGGAAAAATATCCGCGATCAGTGCGATAATACAAGTCGAAAATGTACCGCCCGCCAATCCGGCCAGAATTCTCGCAATAATATAAAACTGAAATTCCGCCGCGAAAAAAGCCGTTGCTGCCGCAATAGCGAAGCAGACCGCCGCTGCTCTGAGAAAAACGATGCGGCCAAAACGATCCGACAACGGCCCGATGATCAACGCCCAAATCGCGCCGCTGATCGCGTAGCTGGTCACGACCATCCCGGCGAGAATGGTGCTGACGCCGAAATCCGCCTCGAACAAGGGCAGGATCGGCGAGATGATTTGAACGTCAAGATTGCCGACAAAAAAAAGGGCCAACAAAAGGCCCATTAACCACGGCAGTGAATAGGATTTGGATTGCGTGCTCACGATTCGATTTTATTTTTAACCCCAGTAAAAAACGTCATTTGGAGTCAATAAATTGTCATTTGCTTCATGTCATTAGCCATTAAAAATGTCGCGAAGCAAATGACAATAAATGACAAAGTCAGGCGGCCGCCTCGACGACTTCTTCCTCTTTTTCAACGCCCGCGTTCTTGCCCCAAAGCTTTTCAACAAGATTCTCTTCCCAATTGGCGTGATCGGTTTGCTCGACAATCGAAGTAGCGTTGACGCCGATGGCGATGGCAATGGCTTCGCCGATCTCTTCTCGCGTTGCGCCAAATTTGACGGCCTTTTTAATATGTCCCTTCAAGCAGCCTTTGCACTCCGCCGCCAACGAAGCGGCGATAGAAATCAGCTCCTTGTCTTTCATGCTGATTACGCTCGTCCTCGGGTTGTACAACTCCTGGTAGAACGTAAAATATTTCATTTTAAAGCGGTCGGGGATCATCTCGTAAGACCGCATCACTTTTTTCGCCATGATTTTCTCTCCAAAGTCGCTCCCAAATATACCAGATAACCTGACAGGGTTGAGAACCTTGTCGAGACTGTCGAAAAACCCAAAATTGTCATGCTGGAAGCATCTTTTTTGATCTAACCCTTGAACTTTTGAGCGTAATCTGTACCGGGCGATAACAAAGATTCTTACAGAATGACAAGCCGGGGGTTTTTTCGGCAGTCTCGTCAGGATTGCGGATAATACTAATTCGTCGACAGCAAAGCGAGTTTTTTCCGCGCTTCAGGGTAAGAGAGCGCCCGCTCGATGTTGTTGGTCGTTGAAGCAGCGACTTTTTCATAAGCCGCCTTGGCGTTGACAAGATCGCCGGCGCCTTCATACGCGCGACCAAGCAAAAGCGTGTGGAAGGGATCAGTATTTGTCGCCTGTTTGAGATGGTCAACGGCCTTCTCATATTCTTTAGCTTCGAGCTTGATATAACCGGCGAGATAGTGCCAGGCAGGCTCAAACTGTTGTTTTTGCTGATCGGTGCCTTCCTCGTCTAGAAGTTTTTTCATCGTCTCAGCCATTTCCCAAGCTTCGTCGATTCGGCCCATCTTTGCTAACGTACGCGCTTTGCCGTGCAATGCTCGCTGTTCCCAGACTCTTTTTTGAACGTCATTGATCTGGCTCGCGGGAACAGATTTGTAACCGGTCTCGTAATCTTGCAGCGCTTCCTGAAGCCGCCCGTTTTCCAAATTGATGCGCGCCGTGTGATTCCAAATCCAAACCGGCGGGAAGCCTTGCGCGGAGCCGTCGCGGTTGTAGCGCCGTCTCATTTCATCAACAACGGCAAGCGCCTGATCGGTTTTACCTTCGTACAAATATGTCCAGGAAATCGGCAGAAACAGGCCCGGCGACGCAGTGTCGCGGTCGAGCATTTTAATGGCTGATTTCAAGCCCTTGCGAGCCAGCGCGTACTCTTCGAGCATGACGTAAACATTTGCAATTGACTGATGAACGCGCGGCGTGCTGTCGTCCATCTCAATCGCTTTCCGAAATCCTTTGCTCGCTTTCTCAAAATTTCCGGCGCCTGTGTTCAAAGCGGCGGTAAACATGATGATACGGCGGTCGTCGGGATATTTCATCGCCAGCCCGTCCATCATCTCGGCAGCCTCCGCCGTGTTGCCTTGGCGATTGAGTTGAACCGCTTCGATATAGGTTTTCTCGTCTTCCGAAATGTTCTTTGAGAGCGCGAGATTCAGCAGCGAGTCCGCTTGATTTTGCGGCAGCGTCACCGATTGATACATGAGCGCAAATGCAAAATCGGGGTCAAGCTCAAGCGCTTTTGCTGACAATTGACCGATCTGTCCAAAACGTAAATTTTCAAGTGCGTTCGTAGCTTCAGCCAGCGTTTCAACCGCTTCTTGTGAACTTGAAGTGAGCTTTAAAACTTTATCCCCGGCATTAACCGTCGCCGCGGCAAACAGCAGCGCGGCAATCAAAACAATTGAATTCTTTTTCATTTATATCTTTTCCTTTATTTTTAGGCACAGAGCGGCAAAGTTCCATAGGCACAAAGAACTTGGAAATAATTTTTTTGCGGCTCTGTGCCTTTATTCCTTTGCCCTTAAAAAGTTACGGCGTTGCGTCGTCCATTGGAAGCGATTGTTTCTCATCGCCGTCACGCCCCCAGAGCTTGCCGACAAGATCTTCTTCCATGTTAACAATGTCCGTCTGATCAACGATGGCGGCGGCGCTAATCCCGATGGCGATTGCAATCGCTTCGCCGACTTCTTCGAAGCTTGCGCCATGCTTTGCCGCTTCTTTGATGTGCTTGGGCACGCTCATGTGCCACCCTCCGGCCAAAGCCGCCGAAAGTGCAATGAGCTCCCGCCTTTTGCTGTCAATTACGTTCCGGTCAGGATCGGCGAGCTCGTCAAAAAAGCCGCGAAAGCGTTCCTGGTAGCGCCTGGGGAGCATCGCCCCCTGTTCTCCCTTTTTTTCCGCCATTAAAAAATCTCCGATTTAATTTGATGAGAGCATTGCCAATCTTTTCTTCGCTTCAGGATAAGCGAGGGCGCGCTCAATGTTGTTGTTCGTCATTTTAGTCACCGCTTCATAACGCTCACGCGCCTTGCTCAAGTCGCCGGATTTTTCATAAGCCCGACCTAACAAAAGCTGATGAAACGGGTCGTTTGGAACAGCTTGTTCGAGGTGTTCAACCGCTTTTTTGTATTCTTTTTTCTCGAGTAAAATATATCCGGCAAGGTAATGGTAGGGCGGGTAGAATTGCTGTTTCTGAGCGTCGGTGGCTTCCGTTTCGAGCAGCTTGCGCATGCTTTCGGCAATGCCCCAGGCTTCGTCAAACTTGCCAAGCTTGGCCAGCGCTCGCGCCTTGCCGTGATGGCTGCGCTGTTCCCACACGCGTTTCTGATCATCCGTCAACTGGCTGCCCGGCACTGACTTATAACCGGTTTCGTAATCTTTTAACGCTTCTTCAGCGTGGCCGTTTTCCAGTTTTATACGAGCAGTGTGGTTCCAAATCCAAACAGGCGGGAAACCTTGTGCGCCTCCGTTGCGATTGTAGCGCCCCATGTAATCGTCGATGATTTCAAGCGCGGGATCGATTTGACCATCATTTTCATAAAGATAAGTCCAGGCAAGACCGAAAAACGGAATAAATGGCGTGGCGTCACGATCAGTCAGGCTTACAGCCGTGCGGTAGTGTTTCCGCGCTTTGGAATAATCGTCCTGGAAGAGCGCGTTGGTGCCAAGCCCCTGGGCGATTTGCGCTTCGTTGCCCTTGGTTGCCATACCGGCTTTCTTCAACACGTCATTGGCTTCATCAAAACGGCCTTGCTGTGCATAAAAATTGCTCAACATCTGGTATCCGGCGAATTGGCTTTCGTCAAGCTTGACCGCGCGCTGATAGACTTCTTCAGCCTTTTTGCTCTTGCTTTGTTGTGCGTAAGCGTTGCCCAGCATTTGATAAACGCGCAGAGAGCTGCCGTCGAGCTTCAGGGATTTGGCGAAAACCCTTTCTGCATCTTTCCAGCGACTTTGCCCGGCGTAAAGTTGGCCTACCATCATATTGGTCATGCGGTCATTCGGATAGTCTTTCAGAACTTCTTCAAAACCGGCAATGGCGTCGTCGAGACTCTGATTACGAGCGTGCTGCGTCGCTTCGATGTACTTGCGTTCAGCTTCTGAAGCATTCTTAGCGAGTTCCAGAGCCTTTTCCATATGCCCGGCGTTATTGTTAAACGCGGAAAGCAACATATAACCAAAAGCGAATTCCGGATCAAGCTCAATCGCTTTCTGCAATAATTGCGGCGGAGAAGCAACGTCTTGATTTTCCAAAGCTTTGCGCGCTTGCCAAAACAAATCCCGCGCTTCTTCGGAACTCGTAGTAAGCTTAATTCTTTTGTCTCCCGCAAGAACCGCCGTGGATAGCAGCAGCGTTGTCAGCAGACCAAACGAAAAACAGCGTTTCAATTTTCCCATCATGTAATACTCCTCGATTAATGGTTTTGAAGGGTTCCTTGATCAAAATTCGGGTTTATAGACGAGGCGGCAAAGGGGTCGTTCAAAAAATATTCATAAGCCATTTTTATGGCAAAAGTTAGACAACTTATGAAGATTTTGGAAAGACATTTGATGGTGCGATACAGTTAAGGGAATGTTGTAAAACGGATGGATGACGATGTGAACGGCTGGCGGATCGAGAAAATGGGGACAAAAACGCGCCTGGCTCCCTCCTGCGTTTTTTTACCGGGCGCGTCCTGGACAATCGTTATTTGAAGACAAACTTCAATGAATCATTCTTTTTTCGCAAGTTTCGGCGACATAAAATAATGTGCGAAAAGGGCAACCCCCGCTGCGATTAGCAAAAGGCCCAATGCGGCTTCGTCATCGAACATGCGCGGGAACATGTTAATCAACAAAAACCCGAAGCCGATCGCCACGAGTATCAAGCCCCATTTCAAGGACGATACGCTGCTGGACATGTTGGCAAGTGTATGCGCCGCTTGTTCGGTGAATTCGCCTCTTTCTATCAAGCGGTGCTTCACTTTGTTATCGGAAATTGTGCGAATAATGACAACCAAAGAAAAAAACGTGACAACGATAGCGACAAGAGGAATTATATCTCCGGCCATTTTAGTCTCCTTATTTTTTCAGGCGAGTACATTTCTCAATCAACAACCGCGCTGTTGTGTTTCCAACTGACAGGGCTGAACGGCGCAAGTTGCAAGTTTCAAAATATTTTCTTCAAATACATTGCGTCGGTCATTTTTATGCAACTTGCTTGCGAATAAGTTGTCTTTTTAAAACATGTTATCGGAAACCATAGACAGAAACGCAAGCGCGCCGGAACGCGAAAAAGCACTGATCAAACAAGTATTGTCAGGCGAATCGTCCGCTTTTGGCGCTATTATCGATCAATACCAAAACCTGGTTGGTCACGTCGTTTTTAGAATGGTTTCGCATGAAAATGATCGTGAAGAATTGTGTCAAGAGATTTTCTTCAAGGTCTACAAAAACCTCGCTTCATTCCAATTCAATTCCAAACTCTCCACCTGGATCGCACGGATCGCATATAACTCCTGCCTCAACTATCTGAAAAAGAAAAAAGTGCCGCTCGTCGAAGACTTATGCTTCGAACAGAACGATTATTCGGCGGGCCGCGAAGACGCACTCTCGCAGTTTTCGGAAAGCGCTTACGGCGGAGAGCTGTTGCCGGATTCAAGAGCCGAAAAGCGTGAATTGGCGCGCCAGTTACAAGATGAAATCGACGATTTGCCGCCGCTTTACAAAACGCTCGTCACGCTCTTCCATGTCGACGAACTCAGTCTGAAAGAAATTCGCGAGGTCACAGCCCTGCCTGACGGGACTATTAAAAGCTACCTATATCGCGCCAGAAAAATACTCAAACAAAAACTTCTTGAAAAATATAGCGCGGAGGAAATTTGGGTATGAGTCACTTAACCGACCGTGAAATCCAGGCTTTTCTCGACGGCGCTCCTATGCGCCAAGCTTCAGAAATCGAACAACATTTGCAGTTGTGTCATCAATGCCAAAACAGTTTGGAAGCTTATCAAGAAATTTATAGAAATTTGAAAGTCGCCCCGCAGGTGACGCTTCCCGCGGATTTCAAAAGCATGGTTTTGGCGCAAATTTCAGTCGAAGCAAAACAGTTGAGGCAATCACTCGAGTGGTTGTTGTTTGCTTTCGCCGCGCTTTTTAGTCTGGTCAGCCTGATTTATATAATTGGCGTCGATCGACTGAAAAATTTTGTACACACAGGGTTTGGCGATTCACCGGGATGGTTGACGGAAACGAAAGCGCTTTTAAACGATTCCAGCCTGCTCTCGCCTGAAAACATTTCTTTCACACTCATGGCCGCAGCCGTGCTTGTTTGCGCGACATTGCTCGATAAATTTCTATTTTCTCCCATTTTCCGGCGTCGCTTCGGCAAAATATAAAGCTTTCTTCGTCAATCAACTCACTTGCCGGCCGATGCAACGCGCCTAAATCAAGGCATTCCTCTATGCATCATTTCCGCCTCGTCTGGATACTGTTAATGAATTCCGGATCGTTCCTGTCCGGATGTCTCATTAGCCGCGCGCTTCAGCGCGTGGACCCGGTCGTGCGCTCTTCTTTTTTCCAACTGAGCTATCTCGGCGGGAAAAAAAGGGGTATGCGCTCGCACTCATGCCTACGCGCTGAAGCGCGTAGCTAATAAGAATGGCGCGTCATCTGTATTCCCCATGAATTGTGAATTCGCCAACAGTATCCACCTGCACAAGGATAAACTCCGGCGGGCGCCCGAAAAATGGTGCACAGCCGCTGGATTCCCGCCAAACCTCTTCTTCCAATGGTTATTCTCATGAAATTCCGCTAATATTTCCGCAAATTGGGGATGTCTCGCGCTCAAACCTTACTTCCCCCAAACAATCCTCAATTTACCCGCGCCGCATTTTCCATTGTTTGCCGATAGTAACTATCGTGGCATAATTCCCGA
Source organism: uncultured Deferribacteres bacterium (assembly GCA_964014485.1). GTDB lineage: Bacteria > Zhuqueibacterota > Zhuqueibacteria > Zhuqueibacterales > Geothermadaptataceae > CAXHAT01. The sequence goes on along the minus strand of CAXHAT010000002.1, from coordinate 65,878 downwards.
AGACCCTCAATCACGGCTGTAGACTCACACTCACATCGACCATTCGAACACTGGCAACGCCGCTCGTTTTTCAGGGAATCGTCAGGCTAACGTCAAATTCAAATCACAATCAATCAGGAAATATTTCAGGCGAACGATGAGACGTTGTTTCAAGTTTTGGGCAATTTTCAGCATTTTTTCGGCAGGGGCGATTCAGGCAAAAGAAGTGAGCGGACCGCAATTCGGAACGTGGACGCTGGCCGCCAGTCCGATCATCTTAACCGGCGAGGTTTCGATTCTACCCGGAACTGAGCTTGTCATTGAACCTGGGGTCGTTGTCAAGGCGGCCGGGCCGTTCAAGATTCGCGTCAACGGCATTCTAAAAGCCGTCGGCGCACCGAACAACAGGATTATTTTCACTTCTCAACGCGACGCGGATTTTTTCTTTACCGGCAGCACCGGCGCGCAACCTCCGACCACGACGGATTGGGGCGGGCTCGAATTTGGCCCGGGCAGCAGTCAAAGCGTTGTCCAAAACGCGATTATCCGCTATTGCGAATCACCGATTTCAGCCGAGCGTACTAACGCCCTTTTAAAAAACATTATTATCACGGACTGCCAGGCCAACATTGTCGTTTATAACGGCCAAATCATGCCGATCCGCAACGGCGCCGATAAAAACTACTCTAACGAAAATACGTCCGTCCCCCCTGTTGTCAACAGCACAGCCCCGACGCTTCCGCCCACTGCTTCCCAAACTACGGACGTTGTTTCTCAGCCCGCGGAGCAGCCTCAAACCAGCTACGGCGTTTTATCAGGTCTGATTTATGACAGCGAAAGCGGCGAGTCGCTGCCAGCCGCGAATATTGAAATTATTCCTTCTTCAAATCTCAACCCTGCGCGAGGCGCCGCTTCCGGAATGGCGGGACGATTTCGCGCGGACAATCTCCAGCCGGACGTCTACACGGTCAGAGGCTCGTATCTTGGATATGAGACGACGGTTATCCAAAACGTCCGCGTCTCAGAAGGCCAAGTTCAGGAAATCAAAATCGCGCTCAAATACAGCGGGCTCCAGTTCAATCCAATTACTGTTACCGCTTCACGGCGACCGGAAGCGAAACTGGAAGCGCCCGCGGCGGTAAGCGTGATCGATGAGAATGATATTTCCCAACGTCCGGCCATTACGCCAACCGAATTTTTGAAAGGCGAACCGGCGGTGGACGTGGCCAGTACCGGACTTAATTCCGCCATAACGGTTGTGCGCGGGTTTAACAACGTTTTTTCCGGGTCGCTGCTTTCTCTCGTCGATCACCGTATCGCCCGTATTCCTTCGTTGCGCGTCAACGCTTACCAGCTTATCCCGAACATCAATCAAGATATTGAACGCATTGAAGTTGTGCTGGGGCCGGGATCGGCGCTTTACGGGCCAAACAGCGCGAACGGCGTCATGCACATGATCACAAAATCGCCTATCGGATCGGAAGGAACGACGGTGAGCATCGGCGGCGGCGAACGCGCCCTGCGAATGGGTTCATTCCGTCATGCAAAAAGCTTTGGTGGAAAATTCGGCTACAAGTTGTCCGGACAATATTATCAAGGGCATGACTGGGAATCTTTTGACATCGAAGAAAATCAAGCTCGTGAAGCCGCGCTTCAGCAGGGCGCAGATCCGGCAACGCTTAAGATTGGCGCACGCGATTTTGACGTTGAAAAATTTTCGGGTGATGCAAGAGCGGATTTTCAATTCAATGAAGCAACGTCGTTAATTCTTAACGCCGGCTTTACTTCGGCGAGCAACATCGAGCTTACCGGAATTGGCGCCGGGCAGGCCGTTGACTGGAAATACGGTTACGCGCAAGGGCGGTTCAAACATCGTAATTTGTTCGTACAAGCTTTTACCAATTTAACCAACGCCGGCGATTCCTTTGTTTTGCGCACGGGCGATCCCATCGTGGACAAGTCGCGACTCTATGTCGCTCAAGTTCAACACGCATTGTCGTTTGGGGAAACTCGGCGCGTCACTTGGGGAACGGACGTTTTGCTCACGCGGCCAAACACAGAGCGCACGATCAACGGCGAGAATGAAGATAATGACAGCATTAATGAGTTTGGCTTTTACGTTCAATCCGAGCTCGATCTTTCATCGAAATTGAGGTTTGTCGCCGCCGGTCGCATCGATGAACACAATTTCATTGAAAAGCCGGTTTTTTCACCGCGCGCCGCGCTTGTTCTGCGCCCGAACCAACAAAACAATTTTCGATTCACTTTTAACAGAGCCTTCAGCACGCCGACCAGCAACACGCTTTTCTTAGACCTTTTGCAAGAAAGCGTTCCCAATCCGCTTCCGGCGCCGTTGCAAGCCGCGCTTGGCCTTAGCGAAAACATCGTCAATATTCGCGTCAAAGGCGTTCCCGCAGAAGGCGGGTTTTCCTTCGAACTTGGGAATGACGGACGCGCCCAGATGCGTTCGCAATTTGACGCCGTTGACGGCTATTCTGAAGCGCGCATTAACAGCGTCTGGCCCAAGTTGCGCGCCATTTTGGTCGCCGCAAATCCGCAGGCTGACGCCGTGTTGCCCGAAACTTTGAGTCAAAATGTTCCGCTGGCGTTTATCGATCCGGTGACTGGAAATCTTGCCCAAAACGCATTCGATGCAGAGCCGATCCGGGAGACCGTCACCAACTCATTCGAGTTCGGTTACAAGGGCGTGTTGTTCGAAAAACTATCTTTCGACTTTGATATTTATCGTTCGCACATCGAAAATTTCGTCAGTCCGCTGATCGTGATTACGCCGACAGTTCATGCGGCCCAGGCATTGGTCGGCCCGGTGCTTGAAGAAGACATTGTCCAGCGTCTGGTTGCTCTTGGCACGCCGGAAGCATTGGCGCGCAGCACGGCGCAAGCGACTGTCGCGGAAATCTACAACCCCGCTTCGCCGCTCAATCTGGAAAATATTCCGGTGGGCGTACTTACGCCGACCCAGCTTGCCACGGAAAACGACGTTCTCGTGACCTATCGAAACTTCGGCAGCATCTGGTTGACTGGCGCTGACGCCCGCTTTTCCTGGTCGCTTTCGCCAAAATGGAGAGTTGGCGGCAACTACTCCTTTGTCAGCCGCGACCTTTTCGAGAACCTCGACGGCGTGGCGGACATTGCCTTGAACGCTCCAAAAAATAAGGCAGGCGCTTTCTTGAATTATTCCGATTTCACTCGCGGCCTGAACGCGCAGGTAAGGTTCCGTTTTGTGGACGGTTTTCCGGTTAACTCAGGTGCGTTTGTTGGGGAAATTGAAGCTTATACCGTGGTCGATTTCAACGCTAATTTCAATATTTTCCAAAATACGCAGGCCACGCTCTCAGTACAGAATCTGCTGAATCGCCGTCACAGGGAGATGATCGGGGCGCCTGAGGTTGGCCGTCTGGCAATAATTCGTTTCTCACAATCGTTTTAGTGAGGCAAGCCTTTCGCAGGGGGCGAATCATTTTATACAAGCGCGGTCGAGAATCGGTCGCGCTCACTCCACCTTCTTCCTATGATTAATTACATTTCTCTTACCGCAAATTCGACAATTTTTCAGTACTTACTACAATACGTTTAAATCGATGAAAGCCAGGATTCACGCTACTTGCTTTTATTGAAACCGAATAAAAGAAGAAACGGGCCGGAAAAGCCGGGCGGTTGCTTGTGGGCCAACTTAAACGGAACGGCAAGGCAGTCCGTGCGCTTCAACATTTTCATTTTGAACAAAGCTGAGTCAGAGTAATCGGAATAGTCTGTTTTACAAGTCCGGTTTTGGGGATCATGACAAAAAAAGACGACAGCTATACCGAAGCAGAGAGGCGTCATGAGGAAATTCACCGGCGTTATAGCAGTGCTTTTGGGGGGAATATTGTTTCAATGGGGCGACGCTTTGCAAGCTCAAGAAAAGGGCGGCGACGCCAAGAAGCAACATGAGCGCGCTCTTAAGAAAAAAGACGACAACAAAAAGATCGATGCGCTGCAAAAGACTCTGGAAGCAGACCCCGACAATATTGCCGCACTGCTCGAGTTGGCAACAATTTACCAGCAAAAGACGAATTTCAAACGCGCAGAAATCTACTTAAACAGAGCGCACAAGAGCGCCTTTCCCGGCAGCGGGGCTCGAACGCAGTATAAAGTGCTTTTCCAACTGGCAAAATTACACTCAAAAGTTGGCAACGCAAACCTCGCCCTACAGTTTTTCCAACAAGCTCGCAACCTCAACGTGGACAAGTCCCTCCTTTCGCGGACGCGCTTTGAAAGCGGGCGAATTTTATACAACCAAGGGCGGTACGACGAAGCAATCGTTGAACTGCAAGCCGGTCGCGCTTATAACGCGGGCGACCGAAGCTACTTTGACAATCTGCTTTCCATGACAAAAGCTGCGCAAGAACTGCAGAAGCTTTACGACGCCGCAATGCAGAAGATTGAATCTCAGGATTTGTACGGCGCCAAGGCGCTGCTGCTGCAAATCAGCCAGAAAAAGCCTGATTTCCGCAACGTGACGGAGCGCCTGGCGGAGATTGATGCGATTTTAAAGGAACAGTTGGAAACAAGACGCGCCGCAGCTCAGAACGAACGGCTCAAAAAGCATGAGAAGCCGCCCGTTTTTGTTTCTAAAGCCGTTTCAGACTCTACCCAAAATTTGGTTGGGCAAGATGGCGTACAGGATTCCGCAAAGGTTGCCGACGCCGTCGTTCCACAAAAATCGCCATCCAGTGTTTCTTCAATTCCAGATACTCTTGTTGCCAGCGCCGATAGCAGCAGCGGTTTTATTCCAGAACTCGCCAGCGAAGGCGAAGAAATTTTGGAAAACGCAAGCCCGAATCTCGAGCAAGATGAAACAACCGCAACCGAAGCCTATCTGGATTCATTGTATCTAGGAGCATTGGCTTTTCAGGATGACGACAAGTGGCGAGAAAGCCTAGCGAATCTCGAAATCATCGTTTCCCACGACACGGCTTTTCGCGACGTTAACGCCCTCATGGAAACGGCGAAATCCAACTTTAACGACGCTTACTCCTCAGAAATTGAAAAGCACCCTGAGCAGAGCACCGGCTTTGACGGCTGGATTCTGCGCGGCGGCGTCATCGCCGGCGTCATGATTCCTTTGATCATCTTTGCGGCGTTTTCGCCTGTGGCGCGCGCCAAACTGTACACCATGCGCGGTAACTACCACGCGGCGGCGCTCATTTATGAAAAAGCGATGGAACGGAATCCGGGCAATCTCAAGCTCTACGCCGCCCTCGCGAATCTTTATCTTTTGAGCGGCAGGGAAGATATTGAAGCGATGAAAATTTATAAAACAGTGCTAAAGTTAAAGCTTGAAACAAGGCGGTTTGCTGAAATCAACACAATCGTCACAAACAGCTACCTTGGGGCGGGCAAACCTGACAATGAAGCCATTCTTGTGCTTGAGGACGCGTTGAAAAAAGAAATGGCTGAGCGGCGCACGGAGTCTTAGAACATCTCCGGGCGGCTTCCGATTCTTCGAATTTTAATGGTGAAAACAGGCAAAGTTGAACCTTCCTGGATGCGCTCTTTGCGAATTCATTCCGCTCGTCATTTATTGGAGTCGGCGTTCGGCGCGCGGCGGCGCGAAATCCGTTTTGGCCTTTGTTTTTATCAGCTCGAGCGACGCTTATTGTCCGATCCAAGACGCCTGTTTCAGCGTGATACAAGTTTCTTGCGATGTGTCAATCCAGAAACTTTCAAGGCGCCTTAAATTCTTTTAAATCAACAACCTACTACACACGACCAGTGGCATATTAATTGCTTTGGCGCGAAGCACGCATTATCGCCTGCCTGAACACCCTCCGGGAAAATGTACATGGAAGCGGCCAATCTTTTATAGCAAAGCTGAAGTATTGAGGATTGCGAAAACTATGACAACCGTCATTGACGAAAAGTACGAAATTCAACAAGAGATCAAGCGCGGAGGCTTCGGTATCATTTACCGGGGTACGGACTTGCTCTTCGGGAAATCCGTGGCTATTAAAGCCGTCGATCCCTCGCTTTTGGGAGAAGCAAAATACATCGACATGTTTCAAGCCGAAGCGCTGCACATCGCCAGGCTAAATCACCACAATATCGTTCATGTGTTTGACATCAAGCGCGGCGATAACGGCCAATTCTATATCATCATGGAATTTATCGACGGCCCGGATTTGTCGCAACTGCTGAAATCGGCCCAAAAGAGCGGAAAGCAAATTCCATTGCACTTGGGCGTTTACATCGTCGCGGAATCTTGCGCCGGTCTCGACTTCGCGCATAACCGGCGCGACACTGAAACGAATGAGCCGCTCAACGTTGTCCACCAGGATATTTCTCCGTCGAATATCATGATTACGCGCAACGGCGAAGTCAAGATTATCGACTTTGGGATGGCGAATTTGCGCCGTCAACAGTCTAAGAAAAAAAATGAAATCTCGGTACAAGGCACGCTCAATTATCTCGCTCCGGAGCAGCTAAACGGTCAAACCGACCCCGACCGCAGAACGGATATTTTCTCACTTGGTCTCGTTTTGTACGAAATCATCACCGGCGAACGGCTCTTCGCTTCCACATCGCCGCAAGAGACCATCACGCAACTTCAAAGCGGCAAATGGGACGTTTCCAAACTCGACGCTTTGGAAACACCGGAAAAGCTGCGCGACGCCGTTAAAAGAGCGCTTGCTCCCAAGCCTGAAGAACGTTACCCAAGCGCTAATCACATGTACATGGATTTGATGCACCACTTGATTATGACGGCTCCGGCATCAGATTTTGTACAAGAGCTTTCCGAATTTGTCGGCGCAGCGGCTCCGGCTGAGGACACGGCGCCCCCCACAAAGGCGGAACCAAAGAAAAAGCCGCCGACTCGCAAAAAAGCGCAAAGCGCCAAAACAACTTCATCTTCCAAGCGCCGCAGTGCGAAAAAAACGCGCGCCAAGACAGCTAAGAAAACAGAAAACGCCGTTCCCGCAGGCGCGACCAATGACGGATTGGAAGACTTGATCGAAATTTCAGATCAAGCCGTGAATGAACTTGAAAGTCAGCAATCGCAAGAAAAGGTTGAGCTGAAAGAGGCGACGCAAACCACGGAAGTGGAAAAGCTGACCCGGCAAATGAATCAAGATTCTGAAAAAAGCGCTTCAACGAAAACGGACGACGCTCCAAAATCAAAAGGTAGAAAGGCAAAACCCAAACGCGCCAAAAAAGAGAAAGCGCCGCCTGTCGAAGACGAACCGGTCGTTGAAGTCTTGGAAACGGAAAACGCTCAAAGCGCGGAGCCTGTTTCTTCATTTTATACGATCATGCCCGAACAAAAAAATGACGTCGGCGTCGCTGACGAGGGTGAAGATGAAGAATTAAAGACGATTATTGACGTCGTCAGGCTTTCCGCACGCTCGCACAAGCGCGGCCTTTTGATCGGCTTGTTTTCCCTGCTGACTCTGTTTATTGGCTTCGCTGCAGCGGACGCGTTTATGCAATTCACACCCTTCGGCGTCGCGATTTACGACACGATTTTTCCCCCGGCTATCAAAATCGAATCTGTCCCCGCCGGAGCGCAAGTCTTCATTGATGACAAACCTTTGCAACAAACGACTCCGCTGAGAATCGAAGAAATCACGCCAGGCGTTCACAAACTCATGCTGACGATTCCGCGCTTCGATCCCATCGTGAAATCGATTACTGTTCCCGGGCAAGGTGAACAACTCAAGATTGCCGGAGAAGAGTCTCGCAGTGCGAGTACGCCGTACGTGTTTAAATTCAAAGCGCAGTTGGAGCTTTCTTCACAACCTCCCGGGGCGGACGTTTTTATTAACGAAGTGAAATTGGCGCAGCAAACGCCGACAACAGTTTATTGGGACGTGTCGGAAGAACCGATGCGCATCCGCATGTCGCGCCCAGGTTTTCCGACCCTTGAAGGCATGGAAATCGACGGCGTTCAGGGAGCTGAAACCATCAGCGACCGTCGTTTCTGGAAATTTCAGCGTCTCGACAACACCAAAGATCATTTTGCCATCGAAGGCGTGTTCAGAAAAGGCATTACGATAAACTCCAATCCGGCGCGCGCTGAAATTTATCTCGACGAAGATGAGCGCCCCGTCGGTATTACCGGCTTGAGCGGGTCATTGTTTTTGACCGTTGGGCAGCATGTGATTACGCTGCGCAAGGGCGGTTATTTGCCGCGCCGTTTCAGCCTGGACGTCGATCAAAACACGCCTGTTGAACTCACGGAAAGTCTTTCACGGGTGGTTCGCATTTTTGCGAAAGACGCAAACAGCGGCGATGACAGCGATCTTGAAGCAACTTTGGTTGAACTGCGTTCTCGCGACAATTCAACCAAATTCAACGAAACGACGCCAACCGACGTCACCCTGCTGCCGCTGCGCTACACGGCTGTTCTCCGAAAAAAAGGGCACAAAGACACTTATGTCCAGATTCCGCCCGACGCCAAAACGATTGTGGCGCGAATGAAGCCGGAAACGGCGGCCATTTCCATTTTTATCGTTGACGATAACAGCAACGAACCTGTCAACGTTTCACAGGTTTTGTACAAAATTCGGGGGGCTCAGGAGAGAGAGCAGCAGCTTGGCGTATCCGATCCGGCCGGGGCGGTTATTGGCGAATTACCTCCAGGCAATTATCAATTCACCGTTATTAAGCCGGGCTATGAGGCCAGCACCAAAAACCTCAGAATTAGAACCGATCAGCAAAACAGGTTGACTTTTCGGCTGACCGCAAGAAAATAGATTTAAGGAAATTCTCGCACGTTGCAAGGGAGATGCATAGATGCCACGGTTGATCGTTAAGAAAAAAGCGGAAGTTCTCAAAGAACTTAACCTTTCAGGTGAACAAAAATACTTCACCATAGGTTCGGAAGACCAAAATGACCTGGTCCTGGAAGACAAGCGCGTCTCCATGACCCACGTCAAGTTAACCAGAATTGATAATGCGTTTTTTGTTCAGGACATGAAAAGTGCATTTGGCACGCTGTTAAACGGCGCCAAGTTGAGCAAGCGCCAGCCACTGAACAACGGCGACCAAATCAAAATCGGCGAACACGAAATTTTGTTCGACAATCCGCTTGACTACATTGGCCAAAGTTCTCCAGAAATCACACATGCCGCAGCAGAATCGGCGGCGGGCGAAGGCTCAGCGACCGGAGAAATCACAGTCGACGCTTCACCGGTGACGATGAATGAAAGTTCCCAGAGTTACGAGCAATCTATCGGCGGCGCCGGAGAGACGGCGCCCTACTACTTGCTGGCGATTTACGGCCCTTATCGCGGCAAAAAGTTTCGCCTGCGTTATGGCGAAACCAGAATTGGGCGCGATAACAAATTGAACGACATTGTTATTCGTGAAAACAAGCGCGGTGAAATCGACCCGAGCATTTCGCGCAGACACGCCACGGTGCAGTATCGCGACGGGCAGTTTGTTGTTAGCGACAAGCGCAGCAAGACCAGAACTTTCGTCAATCAAATTGAAATTCCGGAAACCGGCGAGACCGTGCTCCAGCCCGGCGATGAGATCGAAATTGTCAGCGACCAGCAGAGCACGATTTTCCGCTTTGCAGAAGAACAAAGCGCCAGTTTCGCGCCCCCGAAAAAAGCGGGCGTTTGGTCGGTGCGTTATCGCAGCAAGCTTTCCACGCTCGTCGCCGCCGCCGCGGTTTTGAGCGGAATTTTTCTTTTGACCAAAGGTTGGCTCGATCGCTCGGTGATTGCGCAAAAACCTGATCCGTTTTCCGTTCAGATGACCGACTGGGGCCAAAGCGCGGACGGCTCATCCGAAAGCTTCGGACTGCAATCTTCATACGGCGGCGTCAACATTTTCCAGCCTTCACCGGCGGTCAGCGATTTCAACGGCGACGGCCTTGTTGATATTGCAATGCTGACTTCGAGCAACAATCCAATGCTTATCGACGGCGAACGACGACGCAGCGTCTGGACGATGACAACAGTGCAAGCCCGGCCGGCGGCGCAGCTCGTTGCGGCGGATTTAAACAAGAACGGCCTGGCCGATTTGCTGTTCGTTTCGGACAACGGACGGATTTTCGCCGTTGACGGAAAGATCGGCGCTGAAATCTGGATGAGCCCGTTTTTCAACGGCCCGTTTACTGGCGCGCCCATCGCGGCTGATTTTAACGGCGACGGTAACATCGACGCAGCTATCGCGGAAGAGCACGGCGCCGTAAGAATCGGCTATGGCGACGCAGTCAACAATATGGAATGGACGCTGGTTGAACTCGGCTTGCCGGTGAAAAGCGCACTTGCCAGCGCTGACCTGGATCAGGACGGCAAGAGTGAAATTTTGAGCGGCACGGATCGCGGCCTGGTTTTAATCATAGACGGCGCAACGCGTCAAATCGCCGGCTCCGTGGATATGAACACCGAGCTGAACAAGGCGCGAGGTTCATTCTACGGCGAGAATCAAATTCGTTTTCCTGTCGGCGTGGCTGATTTTAACGGCGACAAGACGCCTGACCTTGCGATGAGCAGCGTGCAGGGCAACATTATCGTGGTTGACGGCGCGCGGCGCGAAGGGCTTTGGGAGGCGAAGCTTAGCGACGGACTTTCACTTACGCAGGATTTCGTCTTTCCAATTGCCCTCGGCGACTTGACCGGAGACGGACTCAGTGATGTTGTCGTCGCCAGCGAAAGCGGTCGTTTGCAAGCGTTTCAGGGAAGCGGAGAAGGCGGCGGCGCAAAACCGCTTTGGGAACACACGCCAAATAACGGCGCAGCCATTATGCAAGGCATGACGCTCGCTGACGTCAACAAAGACCGTCTTGCCGACGTTATTTACGTCGACATGACCGGAGTCGTCAAAATCCTGGACGGCGCTACAGGCAAAGCTGTCTGGAACACAGCGGAGCCTTTGCGAGAAAGAACCAGTATGCCGGTCATCGCTGATTTTCGCGGGGATGAAAAACTGGACGTTGTGCTGACGGCGCAATCAGGAGACATTTTTCAATTTGAATCGAACAGCCTCGTTCCGAAATCAACGGTTCTCTGGGGACAGCGCTTCGGCGGAAGCGCCAACACATTGCAAGCCACGACAGGGCTGTCTGGAGCAATGCAAGCCCACGTGATGATGGGGCTTGGCGGGTTTCTCTTGATAGCAGGAATTGTCTTCCCGCTAATCGCCAGATCTCGCCGACGTGCGGCGTAAATCTTTTTTTGAGGCGCAAAATATTGCGCCTTTTCACATGCCGCACTTCTACTTTTCGCTTGCTTATTTTCAGAAATCGCGTATTATAACGATCATCTTCAGTCATAAGCGAATGTAGCTCAGTTGGTAGAGCGTCGGCTTCCCAAGCCGGATGTCGCGAGTTCGAATCTCGTCATTCGCTTTTGCATCTGCCGCCCAAAGCATCTTCCAAAACAACAATTTAGCGCCGTACGCTCAGTTTAAGCCAATCATTTCACTCGCCAAACCAATATCTCCACGTATTCGTAGCCAAACGGCAAATTGGAGCGCTTGATTTTACCCTTCCAAAATCTTATTTTCGGCCTTTTTGATTTTTACCCTCAGCAGGAGAACTCCGAAATGTTCGGACAGAAATATTGCGAGAGCGTTTTTCAATATAAACGTCGACCAACCCACGAAGTCATGGTCGGCGACATCGGCATTGGCGGGGAAAACCCGATCCGCGTTCAGTCGATGACAATTTCTGACACGATGGACACGGAAGCGACGGTTCGCGAAGCCGTTGGCTTGGCCGAGGCCGGCTGTGAGATCGTGCGAATTACCGCGCCTTCAATGAAAGAGGCGCACAATCTCGCCAACATAAAACAAGCGCTTAAAAAAGCGAGCGTCAAAGTCCCCCTTGTGGCGGACATCCATTTCACGCCAAACGCAGCGCTGATCGCAGCGGATTATGTTGATAAAGTTCGCATTAACCCGGGAAATTACGCTGACAAGAAAAAATTTGAAGTTCGCGAGTATTCAGACTCGGAATATCTCGCGGAGCTGGAGCGAATTCGCGAGCGTTTTTCTCCCCTGGTCGTCAAGTGCAAACAAAACGGCGTAGCGATGCGGATCGGCGTCAACCACGGCTCGCTTTCCGACCGCGTGATGAATCGTTACGGCGACACCCCGGAAGGCATGGTCGCTTCGGCGCTGGAATTTTTGCATATTTGCGAAGACCTGAGCTACCGCGACATTGTGATTTCAATGAAGGCGTCGAACACAAAAGTGATGATTCAGGCCTACCGACAGCTCGTCGCCAAAATGTATGAACTCAACATGACTTATCCGCTGCATCTCGGCGTTACGGAAGCGGGCAACGGCGAAGACGGACGCATTAAATCCGCTGTCGGCATTGGCACTTTGCTGGAGGACGGCGTCGGCGACACGATTCGCGTTTCTTTGACCGAAGATGCGATTTACGAAATCCCCGTTGCACGGGCGTTGGCCGAAAAATATAATTCTCGGATTGAAACGCAGTCACCAAATGCAGAGGACGGCGCGGACGAGGGTGATTATTTCAAACGCTTCACGCCTCTCAATCCCGCCAGAAGAGTTTCTTATCCAGTACAAATCGTTGGGGAAGGCGTTGGAGGAAATGAGCCTGTACGCATAGTTTTGCATGACAGCGTTTTCGCCAACAGCGGCTCGCTCAAACTGCCCGTGCTTGGCCAGGCCGCAGAGCAAAAGCCGGAGTGGGTCATTGCAGAAAATGGGAAAATGCGCACGCATAACTACGGCTGGACGCCAATAATTTCAAGCACGGACGGCATTGGAGATGCACAACGCATTTCTGTTTCCATCAACCAGGTCGGCGATCTTAAACGTGTCTTTCATTCAGCCGTGAAAAAAGCCGTTCGCAAGAACCAACCTCTGCTCGTTGACTTTGACGGCTTTTCTCTTCCAGAGTTTGAGCAAGCGCAGCTTTTCCAAAACCTGAACCTTCTGGTTACGCAATGTCGGAAATACGATTTTTGGAAAATTATTATGGGGGTAAACGTGCCAGCTAATGTGATCGGCGCTTTGACGAATATTCGCCGATTCTTGGCAACCCTAGCTGAAATTGGGTTAGACGCGCCGCTGCTTTTGAATTACCGCGTTTTGAGCGACCAAAAAGATTGGCAATTGGACGCCGCGGCAACGATGGGCGCGTTGCTCAATGACGGCATTGGCGACGCCGTCTCAATTTCCGGAGCGACGAATCACGAAGAAGCGCTTCGTTTCATTTATACGCTCTTGCAAGCGACGCGTATTCGGATTTCTAAAACCGAGTACATCGCCTGTCCGTCTTGCGGCAGAACCCTGTTTAATCTGCAGACGACGACAAAGCGAATTCAAGCGCAAACAGATCACTTAAAAGGCGTGAAAATCGCCATTATGGGATGCATCGTAAACGGGCCGGGAGAAATGGCTGACGCTGATTTCGGCTATGTTGGTTCGGGACACAAAAAAGTCAATTTGTTTGTGGGCAAGGAATGTGTGGAAAGAAACATCCCGGAAGAAGACGCTGACCGCCGATTGATCGAGTTGATCAAAAAGCATGGGATGTGGATGGAGCCAAAAGAAGAAGCTGTTGAAACGGAGAATGCAGAAAGCGCACTCTTATAACTGCGAACTTTTCATCATCACGTCTCGCACCTTTGAGATCATTTGCATGGGCAGGTACGGCTTGTGAATAAATCCGGCAAGCTTTTCAACATCAATTTTTTCCGTTGCCGCCTGCTCGTGATAACCGCTTGAGAGAATCACTTTTACGTCGTCTCGAATTTCTCGCAGGGCTTCCAAAGTCTCCCCGCCGTTCATGATCGGCATGGTGACGTCCAGGAGAACGAGCTTAACCTCGCCTTTCCGCTCCTTAAAAACCTCGACGGCGTCTCGCCCGTTCTCGGCAATCAGCGTTTCATAGCCAATGCGTTCAAGAATTTTGCGTCCAACATTGAGCGCAGCTTCTTCATCGTCAACGATCAAAACCGTCCCGGAATCCCGCCACTCGCCAAATTCTTCAACTCTCGGAGCCTGCTTAATCTGTTCATTATGCGCTTGCGGCAAGAATATTTTGAAAGTTGTCCCGACATCTTGTTGAGAATGAATGTGAATCATGCCCCGATGTCCGCGAATAATGCCTAAAACCGCAGCCAACCCAAGCCCGCGTCCAAGAAACTTTGTGGTAAAAAACGGTTCAAAAATTCTCTCCTGAACGGAAGGATGCATGCCTTGCCCGGAGTCTTTTATTTCCAGAAAAACATATTCTCCCGGAAGGCTTTTGTCGCCCAGGATATTTTCCCTTAGATCATCCTTTTCGCAGAACGCGGCGCCAGTGCTGATTTCTATCTCCCCTTTATTGCCGCTGATGGCGTCGGCGGCGTTAATTGCCAGATTCATAATGACTTGTCGTAGTTGCGCCGCGTCGGCCTCGATAGCTGGAACACTGTCTGACAATCGATATTTGATCATTGCTTTTTTCGAGACCGAGACGCGGAGCAAGGGGCTCATTTCCCGGATAACGTCATTGAGACTGACCGGCTCGATGGCGAATTGACTCCGACCTGCATACGCCAACATTTGTTTGCACAATTCCGCGGCGCGCAGGGCGGCGTTCTCAATTTGTTCTATCGTATCTTGAATCGGAGATTGGTCGGTTAGATCAAGTTGGGCGAGGCCGACGTTGCCCAGGATTCCCGTGAGGAGATTATTGAAATCATGGGCCACGCCTCCGGCAAGTGCGCCGAGGCTTTCCATTTTTTGAGAAATCTGGAGCTGCGCTTCCATCTTTTGTCGTCTTTCTTCCTCGCGCAAGCGGTTTGAAATATCCTGAAAGACGATAACGCAGCCGTCAAATCGCCCTAATTTATTCTTGATCGCAGTCGCGGAATATTCGATGGGAGAGCCGCCGCCGTCTATTGCTTTCAACAAAAGGTTGTCGAAAGCAATCGCGTTATCTTTTGTAAAAGACGCCGGGGTAAACTTGACCGGGTCGCCGCTTTTCGGGTCAAAAGTTTTCAATACTTCGTCAAGATCGCAACCCAACGCTTTTTGTCTGGCAATGCCAATGTTTTTCGCGGCAACAGGATTGATAAACCGAATCTTTTTTTCCGAATCGACGGCGATGACGGCCTCGCCAATATTTTGCAGAATTGTTGTCAACCAACGTTTGTGGTCTTCAACCTCCGTTTGCATTTTGTGCTTGTACAGCGCGATCTCAATGATTGATTTGAGCTCACGTTTACTGAACGGCTTGATCAGAAATCCATAAGGATTTGCAACTTTCGCACGCTCCAGAGTCGCATCGTCGGAGAACGCCGTTAAAAAAACAACGGGCACGCCGACGTCTCTCTGGATCTTCTCAGCCGCCGCAACGCCGTCAATCTCGCCTTCCAGCATAATGTCCATCAAAGCAAGGTCTGGCTGAAGATCTACCGCAGAATTGATCGCTTGCTCGCCAGTAGAAACAATATTCACAACCGGGTACCCCAGCTTCTCAACGGTTTTGCGAATATCTAGCGCGACGATAGTTTCGTCTTCTGCGATAAGAATTGTCGGCGTTGTCATAATGCTCCAGCTCTGCCGGCTAGCCCGGCGTTCCTGCGTTTTATCGGCTTCTCGGAAAAGTAATTTCAAAAATCGCGCCGTTGTCAGAGTAATGCCTGAATTCCCCTTTTAGTTGTCGCACAAGTGCTGCAACTAACTGCATTCCAAAGTTTTCAGATTGTCCCGGATCAAACTCGGAATCCAGACCGACGCCGTTGTCTCTGACAATCAAAGTGTTTTGAGACGCTTCTAAAATCGCCCCCGATGACGGGTTTTTCTGCCTGAGAACGACGTTAATCTTCCCTGAGCGATCTTCCGGGAAGGCGTGCGTCAAAGCGTTCTCAATCAGTTCAGATAGAATCAGTCCGCATGAAACCGCGGTTTGCAAATTACATGTGACGCTTGCAACGGAAATGTTGACGCCTATGCGCCCCACAGCGTCCGGATGGGCTTGAACCACATGGTCTACGAGCCGATTTGCATACTCTGCAAATCCAATTTGAAACTTCTGGTCGACGCCATGCAATTGTTCATACAGCAATGAAACGCATCGAATTCTCAAACTAACCGTCTTAAGTTGACGCTGCGCTTCACGATCAATAGTATGATCTATTTGCAAGTTGAGCAAGCTTGATATCACCTGCAGATCGTTTTTTACACGGTGGAGGAGATTTTTGAGTTGATCATCAGCAACTTCTCCGGCAATTTCGCTCGTCGTCGCCGCTTGACGCTCAAGTTGCGCCAACTGCTCGCGAGAAAATTTCAGGCGCGAACGAAGCATGCCGCATAGAATAGCCAAAAGAAGCGTTGTAAATATCGCGACAATGCAGACGATTGTCAAAAGACTCATGCTTCGGCCTTTGCATACTTCTGAATAGTTTGGTGTAATACTTCGGGCTCGAACGGCTTCGAGACGTAGTCATTCATACCGACGGCGAGACAGCGCAATTGGTCGCCTTCCATTGAATGCGCCGTCATCGCAATGATCGGAATCTCATGATTCTTGACTTCAGAATTCGGGTCGCGAATAATTTGCGTCGTTTCAAAGCCGTCCATTTCCGGCATCTGCACATCCATCAGCACCAGATCGCAGCTTTCGTTTTTCAAAAATTCGAGCGCTTCTTTGCCGTTCGAAGCAATGTTCACCTGGTAACCCAGCTTTTGCAAAATGAGCGACGCCACCGCCTGGTTGGTAACGTCGTCTTCGACGAGCAAAAGATGAGTCGCGGAATGAGACGCATCTCCAGTGCGCGGAGCAAAGCCTTCGCCTCTCAGCAAATCAGAGCCGTTTTCCTTAAACTCGTCTCGATGCGTTGCAAAAGGAATAGTCACCCGAAACCGCGAGCCTTTGCCTTCCTCGCTTTCCGCTTCAATTCCCCCGCCCATCAAATCGACAAGCTGCCTTACAATGCTTAACCCAAGCCCGGTCCCGCCGAATTTCCGAGTAGTGGACGTGTCTAATTGCGCAAACGGTTGAAACAGGTCATCAAGCCGATCCTGGGGAATGCCTACGCCCGTATCCGAAACGGAAAACCGTATGAGCGCTTCCGTATCGGTAATTTTTTCTAAATCAGCCCTGAGCCGGACAGCGCCTTCTTGCGTAAACTTGATTGAGTTTTGCGTAAGGTTCAGGAGTATCTGTTTGAGCCGTTCCGGATCACCGTAAACAGTCTCTGGGATTTGAGGATCGACCTGCGCCGAAAAATCAACGTTTTTTCCTTCAGCTTGGAAACTCAGAATCTGATGCACGTCGCGGATGGCGGTTTTTGGCTGAAAATTAATGTTCTCAAGTTTGAGTTTACCGGCCTCAATTTTCGAAAAATCCAGGATGTCGCTGATCACGCGTTGCAATGATTTGGCGCTGGTTTGGATGACTTGAGCATATCCGCGCTGCGTCTTGTCAAGACCGGCGTCGAGGAGCAGCGTGTTCATACCGATGACGCCGTTTAGGGGCGTGCGGATTTCGTGGCTCATGTTTGCAAGAAATTCACTCTTGGCGTGATCCGCCGCTTCCGCCGATTCTTTTGCTCTAATCAAAGCTTCTTCGATCTGCCTGCGCCGGAGGACTTCGTTTTGAAGATCAGAGTTCGCCTTGGAGATTTCAGTTGTCCTCAACCGCACCATGTCTTGCAATTCCCTGGTGCGAATTCGCAACAACCCGGTTCTGTAACGAATAAAACTGTAAACGATCAAGACGCCGGTCAGTACCGCGGCAAATAAAAACCAGGTCGTTTTCCAAAAAGGCGGCGTAACATGAATTTTGAGAGCAGCGCCATCATTATTCCAAACGCCGTCGCTGTTGGCCGCCCTCACGCGAAAAGTGAAATTTCCAGGAGGCAGGTTTGTATATTGCGCCATGCGGCGCTGTCCGGCGTTGTGCCACTGATCCTCGAAGCCTTCCATTTTGTAAGCATAAACATTCTGACGCGGATTGACATAATGCAGCGCGGTAAATTCAAACTCTACGGACAAATCTGCATGTGAGAGCGTTATCTCTTCCGTTTCGGAAATGGATTTCTCAAGCAGCATTCTGTCTTTGTAGGTTTTGCCAGGGGAGATAACGTCGTTCATGATCGTGAACGAGGTCAGGACGACTTTCGGCGGATGCGGATTTTCGGCGACAATGTCGTTTGGGGAAAAAACGTTAAATCCGCGAATGCCGCCGAAATAAAGATCACCGTTTCCGCTTTTGAAGGAAGCACCAAAATTAAATTCATTGCTCTGCAGGCCGTCGAAAACGTCATAGCGTTCAAAGGCTTTGGATTTCGGGTCGTACTTTGCGATTCCTTTGTTTGTGCTCAGCCACAGGAACCCGTTGTCGTCCGCCTGCACGCCGTAAATCACGTTGTTCGGCAGGCCGTCGCGGACAAAAAACTGTTTGAAAGTCTTGCCTCCGTCCGTGGATTTGTTGAGCCCTCGATCCGTGCCGACCCAGAGCGTCCCGGAATCATCAACGCTGATGGAATAAATGACGTTGCTGCTTAATGAAACGGAATCCCCGTTTGCCAGGAACCTTGAGAAGGCCCCCGTTTTAATGTCGACTTTGTAGAGTCCGTCGAAGGCGCCGATCCAAAACCCTTCCTCGCCGCTGCGCTTGTCCGGGTGCATAGCAAAAATTCTTTTCGACGGAACGGACAAATCTTCCGAAAAATACGATTCAAGAGAAGCGCCCGACCGACTGTCCAGCTTGTGCAGACCGGCGCTTTCCGTCCCAACCCAAACGGCGCCCCCGGGATCGAACGGGTCTTCGCAAATGACGCGAATGCTGCGGTTTTCAGAGCCCGGGACAACAACCAGGAATTGCAAACGTTCATCTTCTTGCGTTGATTGAATACGAAAAAGGCCGTCCGCCGCACCAACCCACAGGGTTGAAGTTTTGTCCGCTGTTGTTCCAAGAAGAGCGTTGATCGTTTTTCTTTCAAAGGCGTCTGAAAAGCGCCCTTGCGGCACATATGAGACGAACCGATTTTCGCTTTCAATAAACTCGTAGAGCCCGCCGTTTTCCGTGCCAACCCACAAGGCTCGACCGCCGTTTTGCACGGTCTCGCCGAAAGACAGCACCATATTTCGCCCAAGGCTGTTCGCGTCAAACGGGTTGTGAGAGAATCGTCTAAAACGCTGACTCTCCTTGCTATATTTGTTAATCCCGCCTTCGGAAGTGCCGACCCAAAGCGTGCCAAATTCGTCTTCATAGACCGAGGTGACGTCGCCGCCGCTCAGACCGCCGAGCTGAAAAGGGCTGTAACGCATATGAACGACCTGGGCAAGATCATTGGCCTCGCCTGAAATTTTGTACAACCCCTCTTTGCCGCCAAACCAGATATTCCCGGATCGATCTTCTGTAATGGTTTGAATGATCTCTCCCGCAGAGAGAGTCGCCCGGCTGGTGCTTGTCGAAAAACGCGCAACCTCCGCCGATTCGGGCGTCGGCGTCGACGCGTGGGGACTTAGATCGTGCGCAAAAGTCAGCCGATTCGCGCCGCCGCCCAATGTCGCGAGCCATAGCCTTTTCCGGCTGTCTTCGTAGATTTCCCAGATGTTATTGCTGCTAATTGTTTTCGGGTCGTTGGGGTCGTGAAGGAAATGAGTGAATTTTCTATTTTGTGTATGTTCCGCCCCTAGCTTCGTATTGTCTAATCCGCCCGCCGTTCCCACCCAAAGAATTTCCTCTCCGGAATATTCTGAAATATGCAGCGAACGAACGAAATTGCTTTTGAGAGAGCTTTTTTCATTCGGGTCGTGTCGATAGTGCGAAAATTTCTCCGTCTCAGGATCAAACCGATTCAGTCCGCCGCCGTAAGTGCCGATCCAAAGTTCAGATTTTCCTTCATCAGAGAACTCCGTGATTGCAAGCACAAGATTGTTGCTTAGGCTGTGCGGATCTTTGGGGTCATGCCGGTAATTTTTGAAGCGCTCCGTGGCCGGGTCGAATCTGCTCAAGCCGCCGCGAGTGCCCGCCCAAATATACCCAGAGTCGTCCTCGAAAATGGTGTAAATGTAGTTATTGGCAATGGAAGCGGAATCAGAACCGTTATGCTTAAAAACCGTGAAGTTATAGCCGTCGAACTTGTTCAAACCGTCCAGCGTGCCGAACCACATGAAGCCCTTGGAGTCTTGCAAAATGGAATAGACGGAATTCTGAGACAATCCGTCGTCGATTGAGAGGTGTTCGAACCGAATTCCGGGATTAGCGTACGTCTTCAGCGCAAGAAGCAACAAAAGGCTAATCGAACGCAAAACGGTCTTTGGCGTTAAAGCTTTTCGAAAACAGGGACGCATGCTATATTTCCGGGAGATTGATCAAGAGAAGATTATCATTGATATACGCAAACTTTCTGTTTTTTACGGAAACTGAACCGGAAGCAGGCGGGTTGAAGCGCTTTGATGAGCAATAGGCGTATTTAAATCGAGAACTTCAAAAAATCAATGAGAAGCGTTCAACGCACGACGTCTTGTTTCGGCCTTATTGGATTTTGCAAATAATCTACTTTCTTTTTCGCTACCTGACACTTTTTTGAACTGCAATTTTGAACCAGCGAAAAGTCTCGTTTTGTCATTCTGCATAGCCGAAGGCCAGCGAAGCAAGATATTTGTTATCATCTGGCATAGAATATTTCAACGTGCGAGAATTAAATTTAAAAACTGATGTTTCGCACGCGTTGTTTGGTACTCGCGACCAAAAACCTGCAGGCAACTTTTGATTCTCATTAGCTCCGCTCTTCAGAGCGGAGAATATTTGGGATAGCTCTCCCTTTTCTTCCGCCGCGCTGGCGCGGCGGAAGAGAAGATCATGGGCGTTTTGCATGTCACCGGGCTGAAGCCCGGCGCTAATGAGATGAGATTTCCCCTAAGATTCAGGACGTTCATTGCCGTGCGTGACATCAGTTCAAAAGTCGCCTCCATTATGACAATTCCGAGTTTTTTGTCAGATTCATAAGCCCACACAAAAAGTGTCAGGCAGTGAATTCTTTTTCTCAGGAAAAAAGACTGACGCGTTCCGTCACAAAAGCGTCTTCGAAAATAAACGTTTCAACAGAAAATCGGCGAAAATATGAATAAGCAGACAGCGTTTTCTTTCATTTTAACATGCCTGATTTCGACGGCGTTCATCGCTCCGCCGTCACACGCGCAAGATCGCGACTATTACGAAGAAGGGAAGGTGTTTCTCAATACCCCGGCTTGGGAAAAAGCGCTGCAAACCTGGTGGCGCGGCTATAACGCATTGGATATGGAAGGTCTTTCCGACCCCCGGATCGGAGTCGGGTTCATTGAACTTGCCGTTTCAAAAAAGGCGTTCAAATATTTCGGCACCGCTTCAACCTTGTATGTCTGGGGATTTTCGAAAATCGATCCCGAAGAATCCGCCCGGGAGTTCAAGCTCGAATTGCTTCGGCTGTACCCGTTGCTGCAAACCAAGGCGCGGAAAGAATGGCAGAAGCTGGAAAAAGAAGAAAATTATCCAGAGCTGTACGAAAAAATAAAGACCTTCTGGCTGCTGCGCGACCCGACGCCGACGACCCAAGGAAACGAGCGCCTTATCGAACATTGGGAACGCATAATTTACGCGAGAAAGGAGTACAGAAATAACGTTCGCCTGCCCTATCTCGCAGACCCTCGCGCTGAAATTTATGTCAAATATGGTAAGCCGCACCGAACCAAAAGCGGCACCATGGGGCTGAACCGTAGCGAGCTTGTACGCTTGGTTAGAGATCCGGCGATTCGCGCCGACATCGCCCGTTTTGACGAACACCCGGATTACGAACTTTGGGTCTACGAAAACCTGGCTCCGGGCGGCTCTGGAGTTTTTCTGTTTGGCCCCAGAGACGGTCATGGCGCCTGGGCTTTGCTCAACGGCGTTGAAGACTTGATTCCGCAACGCGTTTTTGGCGGCTCGGCAAATCGACACACAGGCATTCCCGCCGGTTATTATTTGCAGCTTATGTATTACAATGAACTTCGGGTGATGGATACGTTTTTTGATCGGCGATACGGCGAATTGAACAATGAATGGAGCCAAAGCCGCGGGCCGAACGTCAACAAGCTGAAAGACACGCGTCTGCAATTTTCAACGGTGGACGAATTTGACCCGGCAACGAAGTACGCCGTCCCCGAAAAGTCCGACTATGAACAGAATTTTTCGCGCATCACCGTTCGCACGCGTCAAGGGCGTTTTCTGGATGAGAACAACCAACCCAAGCTCGCGGTTTTCGCTTTTTCCTACCCCAAGTTTAAGCCCGGCGAAGTTGAAATCATTGACAAAAAAGCGATCAAAGTGCCGGAATTCTCCATTGAACATACGATCATTGCTCGTGATGAAAGACTCGACGAGGTTGACCGAGAAAAAGCGGGCGTTATAGAAGGCGTTGAGAACGTAGCTATTTTCATCATCAAGGATATTGACAAAACCGTTCATTACACAATTTCCGCTGAAGCGGTCTCCGCCAAGTCATCGCCCAGAGTCGACGGTTTGCCGCAAAGTCACGTGTTTGCAGCCGGAAAAGCGGAGCTTAGAAAAAGAGAACCGCTTTCCATGAATCCGGATTCGCTGGAGTTGAGCGATATTATCGTTGGCACGGCATACCCCGCCGGCGTGGATTACTCGCAATTTCCTTTCCCCGTACTCCCGGGCGAACGGTTTATGAATATCGAGCCGCTGCAAATTTATTTCGAAGCTTATCACCTCAGTGTAGACAAGCAAGGCGAATCGCAGTACGAAGTCAATATAAAAGTCTCCCGAACCGACGAAGCCGGTCGCCCTTCGATTGACGAAGAAGCAATTACCAGCACCTTCGATCTTAGCAGCGCCGGCGAAACCGCCAAAGAACCGCTGGGAATAAGTATTCTGAATTTAGCGCGAGGGTATTACATGCTGACCTTGACGTTGACGGATAAAATCTCAGGGCAGACCAACGAGCGCTCTCAGCGATTTTCCGTCATTCAACCGCGATGAATTTGAGAAATAAACCTTGATTGTCTTCAGGTTGTCTGAAACTTATGACGCGGAGTCCGGGTTAATCTTTTTTTTGGATGACAATTATCAAAACGTTGATTCCGCCTGTTTCGCAAGTGACGCCAATTTCCTGATAACCTGATTCTATGAAAGTGCCGCTTTTAATTCTGCTTGCCCAATCTTTAGCGGGAGTCTATCCTTCTGCCGAGAATATTCAGGAAATATCGTTTTTTAATGAATACGCCTACTACACAGGCAGCGACGCCCCGGCAGGGTGGATGAATCCCGATTTTGACGACGACGCCTGGCCGAGGCTGGCGAGCGGCGTTTTTCCGCACAGCGCGCTAAAAGAAAAAAGCTGGTTTCGCCACACTTTTACGCTTCGTTCTGATTCAGTGGCCATCCAACAAGGGCTTTTGCTTACACTTCGCGGCGTCGCCGAAGTCTGGTTAGATGGCCGATTTGTTGGAAAATTCGGCGAATCTGAGCGCGATTCAGACGGCTCGATGCAGAGCAATCGCGCAGCGTCGTTAAGAATGCTCACCGCACTTTCATTTGAACGAGATGCAAACTCGTCCCTTTCAACCTCCCGCCATGTTTTAGCCATACACTATCAGAAAACTTCCTTCAAGGCGCCGGCCTGGACTGGATTCCGCCCGAGCGTTACTTTTCAGGCAGGAGATTTGGCGGAAATGAATGCGCTGCAAAACGCATTTGTGAGAAAAGTGACGACCAATCAGTTTGCGCTTATGAGCATCTGTCTGGCGTTCGCGCTCTTGCACGGCCTGCTCTACGTCTTCTACGCCCGGATGCGCGCCAATTTGTATTACGCCTTCATCACCGTTTTGGCGGCGGTCAACATATTCTTTGAATTTCAACTGAACTTGACCGGCGACCCGGCGACATTGCTGCTGTCGAAAAGACTTGCGCAGACCTCGTTTATTTTCTTTACACTCGCCTGCTTGCGCTTCATGTACGCGGTGAATTACGCGAAGCTGCCGCGCCAGTTCTTTGCATTTTCAATCATCAGCGCCGCGCTTGCCGTTTGGACCTGGCTCCGGCCTTTCGCTGTAGACCAACCGCTTTTTCTGTTTATGCTCATTGTCATCATTGAGATCGCCCGCTCTTTTATTTCCATGCGCGGGCGGCAAAAACAGATCGAAGGCGGTTGGATTATCGGCGCGGGAGCCATGTTTCTCGTCGTTGGAGCGCTTTACAATATTTTAGGCGCATTTGGCGTGCTGACCATGCATTGGAGCTTTGTCGATTTTCCAACGCCGTACTACGGAATGCTCGGTTTCATGATCGCCATGTCTTTTTTTCTGGCGCGCCACTTTGCCATGACTAACCGCCGTCTCGAAACCAAGCTCGTCGAAGTCAAAAAATTGTCCGAAGAAAATTTGCAGCAAGAGCTTGAGCGCGCGCGTCTGGAAGCAGAAAACGCACGAAAGTCGCAAGAACTTGAGGAAGCGCGAAGAATCCAGCAATCAATGCTTCCGAGCGCCGTTCCCGTTTTGCCTGAACTTGAAATCGCCGTATACATGCGCCCGGCGACGGAAGTTGGCGGCGACTATTACGATTTTAAATTGCATGACGACGGCGCCTTGACGGCGGCCATTGGCGACGCAACCGGCCATGGAATGCAAGCCGGCGCCATGGTTTCCGCGACGAAAGGCTTGTTCACCGCCGTCGCAGACGACCCGGAGCCTGTGCGGATTTTGAAACGCGGGACAAAAGCGCTGAAAAGCATGGGCTTGCACAGGATGTTTATGGCGCTGACCGTCGCCAAATTTCGCGGCAAGGAAATTCACATTGCCGCCGCAGGAATGCCCTACCCCCTGGTTTACCGCTCAAAAACAGGCGCCGTCGAAGAGATCGAATTGAAAGGAATGCCGTTAGGCGGGTTTGACGATTTCCCTTACCAGGGGAAAAAACTTAGTCTTGAATCTGGCGACACAGTGCTTTTTATGAGCGACGGACTCCCGGAAATGTTCAATCACCAGAACCAACTATACGGTGAACATAGGGTGAAGGATTTGCTCTCGGTCATTGGCTCGAATTCCCCCGAAGAAATTGTGAACGCATTGTGCCTGGCCGGAGAAGAGTGGGCGGACGGACGCGCCCAAGAAGATGACGTGACGTTTGTCGTGGTGAAGGTAAAATAACGAATCTATTCCGGCGAATAGTCGTGCAACACAACATTTGCTCACAGTTTTTACAAACCTTTCAGAGCAACCATCTCGGAGTGCGACGGTTCATCGTCGTCACACGCAGGGAGCGTCTTTCGTAGAGCGCTGAAGTCGCACTTACTTTCTCAAAACGTTTGAAAACCGTGCTTCTCAAAAACCGCCTTTGCTTCTTGAGAAAGCAGCGCCCTGAAAAACCGGCGTGCATTTTTATTCTGATCGTTCGTCAACAATGCAACGTACAAAATGTCCGGCTGAAAACGCTCCGGAATGACAAACGCTGTTTTGACGCGTTCACTCACGAGTGCGTCCGTCTGATAGACCAAGCCAAGGTCCGTCTCACCCGTTTCGACAAACGCCAAAGCCGCCCGGACATTCGGCGCTGTAATAATTCGTCCTTTTAAATCTTGCCAAACTCCTGAATGTTGCAGCGCTTGCCGAGCATACCTGCCGGCAGGCACATGCTCAGGATCGCCCATCGCAACATATTTTATTTTCAGGGAAGCCGCATCTGCGACTTCTTCGACGCGTGTCGAGCTGTTTTTGGGAACGACGATTACCAGTCGGTTCTTCACGAACGGAAGTGTTTCGGCTGAATCAAGAGCGCCGCTTTGAAGCAGCGTATTCGTCCAAAGAGGATCAGCAGAGATAAAAATATCGGCTGGCGCACCTTGATCTATTTGCTTGGCAAGTATTGAGGAACCAGCAAAATTAAACTTGAATTCAAGCTCCGGGAATTCCTGTCTGATGGAATCGACTGCTTCCGGCAATACGTTCGTCAGACTGGCCGCAGCAAAAACAAAAAGTGAATTCTCGGATTTCTGCGGTCTGGAACAGGCCAAGTTTAGAATTAGCAAGAGAGCAAGGAATTGTTTCATCATGTTTTCTTGCCCAAAACTCTTTATATTTGTAAGACGTTCCCAAAGAATAAGAGACTTTCAGCTAATGAACGAGGTCAAACGAATGAGTGTTGAATCGAGCTTCACAATAGAAGTTTTCCCGCCTGCTCGCCAAGGGCGAGGGCAATTTGACAACGGCAAAATCACGGAAATCAAGCCGATCGATTTTCCCGGCGGCCTGTCTGACGCAAAACGCATTGGCCCGCTACTTTATTGGGCCTGGGCTTCAGCCAACGGGGACGGCGTCATTGGAATGCATCCGCATCAGGGATTTGAAATCATGAGCTATGTTCTCGAAGGCGAAGTCGGCCATTCCGATACGCTCAAGAACAGGATGCGTGTTGGAACAGGCGGCGTTCAGGTGATGCAAACAGGCTCAGGCGTCTATCATCAGGAAGAAATGTTTGGTGAACGCACCCAGTTTTTTCAAATTTGGTTCGAGCCGAACTTGCGGGAAGCGATTCAACGCGATCCGGTTTACAAGGATTTCAATGATGAAGATTTCCCGCGTAACAGCACATCGGGAGGCGTTGAAATCAAAACCATTCTCGGCGGTGATTCGCCGATTTCATTGGTTGTTGACGCCAAAATGATTGACGTCAGCATCCAGCCGGAAAAAACGCATGAACTCGCTCTGGAAGCGGGTCACAGCTTGGCGGCCGTCGCCGTTTCGGGTTCCGGGAGTTGGTCAGGCGAGGCTGAAGCGCCTTTCGCGACAAAAGATTTCACAATAATAAAAGCAAATGATCATTCCGAAATTACCATTGAAGCAGGAACGGATGAGCTGCGTCTTGTAATCATTGACGTGCCGCAGAAAGTCGATTATCCTTTTTTTACCTAAACAAAATAACTGATGTTACGCGCGCCAATGCATCGCCTGTTGCTCAGACTTGAACATGGTTTCATTAGCACCGGGCTTGAGCCCGGTGACATGCAAGGCGCTCATTTTCATCCCTTCCGCCGCACTGGCGCGGCGGAAGGGATGGGGAGGCGTCTTCAAAAATCTCCGCTCTGAAGAACGGAGCTAATGAGAATTAAAAAGTTGTCTGCGGGCTTTAATCGCGCGTGCCAAACGGCGGTGCGTAACATCAGAAAATAATTTGAATAGACGCGATGGAGGCAAGAAATGGCGCTAAAAGACGAAGCTACAATCGAAGTGATGGAAAACGGGCCTTTAATCGTTCGCGGTTTACACCGCGTTCGAACAAAGGACGGTGAAGCTGTTTCTGAAAAAAATGTCATGGCGCTTTGCCGGTGCGGGAAATCCGCCGACAAGCCTTTTTGCGACGGATCGCATTCAAAAAGCGGCTTCAGTGGAAAAAGAATCAGTGAAAAACCGATGGATAGAGAAAAGGCGTATCGCGGCAAGGACGTCATTGTTCATGACAACCGTGTTATTTGCGCTCATGCCGGTCATTGCGTTCGAGAATTGGCTTCTGTTTTCACCCTAAAATCGCGTCCGTGGGTAAACCCGGACGGAGACACGGTTGACAGCGTTGTCGAGCTTGTCAAGCGCTGTCCTTCCGGCGCGCTGAGCTATTCAATCGATGACGTTCAACACCGTAATTTTGAATCTGCCCCCAGCGTTGAAGCTGAGAAAGGCGGCCCGTATCGCGTGACTGGCGATGTTCATCTCAAGCACGAGTTGCAGCCGCCAAGCGTGCGACGTTTCACTTTGTGTCGTTGCGGAGAATCTCAAAACAAGCCGTTTTGCGACGGCTCTCACCACAAGGTAAAATTTGACTGAGAAAAAGCTGATCCTAAATCACGCAAAAACGGCTGTCGCGGATTTCCCCGTTCATGATTTAATCAAGAGGCGGTGGAGCCCCAGGGCGTACAGCGAAAAACCAGTAGAAAGAGAAAAGTTGCTTTCGGTTCTGGAAGCGGCGCGCTGGCCCGCCTCTTGTTTCAACGAACAACCGTGGCATTTTGTCATTGCCACAAAAGAAGAGCCGTCGGCTTTTGAAAAGCTATTGTTTTGCCTGGGTGATTGGAATCAGAGTTGGGCGAAACATGCACCCGTTCTTTTGTTAAGCGTTGCGGCAACAAAATTTGCCCGTAACGGCAAACACAATCGCCACGCTTGGCATGACGTTGGGCAAGCCGCAGCCAGCATGAGCTTGCAAGCTGTAGCACTGGGAATGTTTATTCATCAAATGGCCGGTTTCGACGAAGAAAAGGCGCGGCGAGCATACCAAATCCCGGATCATTGTGAACCGGTCGCAGCGATGACGCTTGGCTATCCTGGCTCAATTGAAGATTTACCGAAAGACATTCAAGACTTGGAGCGAGAGAAGAGAACGAGAAAACCGCTTAAAGATTTCGTATTTGAGGGCGCGTGGGGAGAAACGGCACGTTCTTTACGCTAATCGCCTTTTCAAAAGCGCGACGGCGCATGGTCGCCGCGCTCAAGTTCAGCTTCAATCAGCCCCCCCGGTCCAAAGCCCCAGTTCTTTCAGCTTTTTACGAAACCACGTCCTGTCCAATCCAGCCTTGATCGCGCCGCGAGAAATGTTGCCGTTTGTTAATTCAAGCATTTGCGCAAAATAGGCACGCTCAAATATTTCCTTTGCTTCGCGATAAGCCATGTCGTGAAAGTGCATTTTACCGTTCATCGCCTTGCTCGGCCGAATGCAGCTTCGAATTGTATCCGCTTGTATGATCGGCTTTGTGTTGTAGAGCATCGCTTGCACGATAATATTTTCCAGTTCTCGAACGTTTCCCGGATAATCATGGCTCTGCAAAAGGTCTAGCGCGCTGTCCGAAACGCCCTCGACGTTTTGATTATTGCGCCTATTAGCCTTCTTGATAAAATGATTAACTAAAAGCGGAATGTCTGAAACCCTTTCCCTGAGCGGAGGAACGCGAATAGAAAATCGATCCAAACGATAAAAAAGGTCTTCGCGGAATTCTTTGTTTTCCACGGCCTCGGGCAAGTCTTTGTTGGTTGCAGCGATAACGCGAACATCAACCTGAATGGGCTCGTTGCCGCCCACTCTTTCAAAAGTCCTATACTGCAAGAACTGTAAAAACTTCACTTGTAAAGCGAGTGAGAGTTCTCCGATTTCGTCGAGAAAAAGACTCTTCTCGTGCGCCAACTCAAATTTGCCGATCTTTCTTGCCGAGGCGCTGGTAAAAGCGCCTTTCTCATGCCCGAACAATTCGCTTTCAACGAGATTCGCCTGAATGACGCTGCAATTTTCCATGATCAGACGATGTTGCCTGCGTCGGCTGTTGTAGTGAATGGCTCCCGCGACAAGCTCTTTGCCGGTGCCGCTTTCTCCGAGAATGAGGACTGTTTCATCGGTGGGTGCAACGGTCTTTATTTTGTCGTAGACCTGCTGCATAGCCGGGCTTTCGCCAATGATATTTTCAAATTGGAAATGACGTCGCTGCTCTTCCGTTTGCGATTCAACTTCTCTGTGCTTCATGAATTGACGCATGGCGGCGTCAATCCTTCCCCCCAAATCGGAAAATTGAAACGGCTTGGTCAAAAAATCGAAAGCTCCCGCCTTCCGCGCTTCCTGAAGCGACGCATCATTGCCGTAACCAGTCAAAACGATCGTACAAATATCCGGATAACTTTTACGGATTTCTTCAAGGATTCGAAATCCGCTCATGTCCGGCAGTCGCAAATCGAGCAAAACGATATTGAAATTTCGCTTCTTGAGCAGGTTGAGCGCTTCCTGTCCCGCGGCTGCTTGCTCGGCTGAAAAGCCCTCATTGTTTAGCCAGCGAAGAAGCTGCTCCCTGATTCCGGCTTCATCGTCAACGATGAGCAATTTATAGTAACTCATGCGGCCCCTCTTACCCCTGTACCCCTTTTCCCAACACTCGGCTGGGTTTAGTTAAGCTCCTTTCGCACTATTATGCAGAAAATCGTCCACAATGCAACTCAATTGAGTCCAAAAGGTCGAATTAATTTCCAAAAAGCTGTTATAGTTTTTTCGCGGCAATTCATTCTTCGACACCGAAGCTGAAGTGATAATTATAGGCGTTTCGGGCAGCAAATTGCGGATTTCAGGAAGAAAGTCCGAAGCGTTCCTGTTTTCACTCGTGTCTTTCTTGAGATCAAAATCCATCAAAACAAGATCGTAGCGTTTTTTCTTGCAGAGTTTCACCGCTTCAGCGCCACGCTCCATCCCCGTCGTCATAAAACCGGAATCTTGCAGCGTATGTTGAATTCTTTGCAGCAAGTCCGTTTCATCGTTGACAACAAGAATATGTTTATGCTGCACCTTTAAACCGCCGACATCAGTTTGACCGGGCATAGAAACGATCGGATCAATCAATTTCTCTTCTCGTTTTTTTTGAGGTTTGATTGGCAGTGATACGCAAACCGTCGTCCCCGCGCCCAAGTTGCTTTCAACGCTCAGGCTTCCGCCGTGATCACGCTCAATAATGCGCCTGGTCAAAGAAAGTCCGAGACCGGAACCAGTGGTTTTTGTTGTGAAAAGCGGCGTAAAGATTTTATGCTGTATTTCTTCATCGATACCTTTACCGGAATCGACGAATTGCACAACGAACTCATTTTCCGTTTGCATCACGGAAATCTTAATAGCCCCGCCCGGAGGGCTTGCATCCACAGCATTTTTTAAAATATTGAAGAAGGCGCGAACCAATCTATGGCCGTCGGCAGGCATTTTTGTTTTAACACCGCGCTGAATTAATCTGATTCTTATCCCATCTTCGTGCGCAGAAGTTTCAACAAGCGCAATCGCTTCATTTAACAAATCGCCAATATCTACCGGCTTTAACACAGGCGGCAGCTTGTGCATATGATCCGCGGGGTTCGCCAAAGTTTCGATTCTTTTGACTTGCGCTTCAATTTTCAAGGCGGCGGCTTCTACCTCCGCAAAACTAACAACGCCGTCCTTTTGGTTTTTCACAAGCCATTGCGTTTCACCGCTAATCATGGTAGAAACGTTGCGAATGTCGTGCGCGATCTCGGCAAACGCTTCTTCAATTGCCGCAAGCTCGAACGCTGTTTGTGTTTGGGCCAATTCTTTTTTTAGCATTGCATTTTCAATTGCAATGCCTGCCTGGTCGGCCAATCCCTTCAGGAGTCTAAATTCTGCGTCGCCAAAGTCATCCTCAATTTCGCTTTCCATGACAACGAATCCATTTGCCGGACTATTTATCAAAATTGGCACAACCAAGGCGGACTTTATGTCCGGCGAGCTGGGCCGGAATTTGGGGCCGATGCTGATATCTGGAATAAACACGCGCTTGCGTCTATTCACAACAAGCTCATAGAACGCGTTTTGCTCTAATCGGACCTGCGTATCGCCATTATATTTGCGTTTGAATCCTCGACTAAACTTGCGGGCGATCCGATTGTCCGCTTCATAAAGAAGATAAATCGAAACCAGACGCTCGTGACTGCCAAAAGCTCGCAGCGCCGAGAGACAGATCGTTCTCAAAATCTGATCTATGTTGCGCATCACCACGATTTTCTGTCCCGTTCCATACAAAACTTGAAGCTCACGAAGCTGGTTACCGCACAGATCCGCGACCTTGATTGCGATTGCCGCATTTCGCGACAAGGCTTGCAAAGATTCCTTGTTCAATTCGCGAGCGTCGGTTCGTCCCCGGCTCTTGGCGGAAATAACGCCCAAAACCTCCTCTTGAAAAACAATCGGCGCGGCAAATTCAGAAGTGTCTTCTTGCTCCTTTCTATCAGTAGCTCCTTTTCGATTGTTTGGCTTTGAAAGCTGAAGCTCTTTTTCTCGTAGTGCTCGCGTTAACGGCGTATCATCAGAAAAAGGCACAACGTCATCGACTTTTAGAGCACAAGAGCTCCCCCCTTGAACCGCCTTCACGACCAACTGCTCTTTCTCGTTCTCTTTGAGCAGGACCTGAACGCTCTTATTAACCCCGTCTATAGCATCTAATCCTGCCTGGGCAATGCGTCCTAACAATTCTTTCTCATTCAATTGTTTGCTAATAAATTCACCGACCCCGGCAAGACTCACAAACTGGTCCGTCTTTTTGCGCGCAACGTTGTAGATTCGTTTTTTGGAAATAACAGCCGCGCACATTTGGGCCAACAATGCAAATAGTCCGGCTTCAAACCGAGACGTTTTTCGTTTGCGAGGCGAAGCTGCGACGAGATAACCAACCCTGTCGGAATCGCACTTAATCGGCCAGGCCTGAGCGAACTGAACCCACCGCCATTCAGAAACATTATACCCTGGGCGTCCTTCTTTCAAAACTTTCTTGGCAGCGCCAAGCAACGCTTCCGCGCTTCCTAACGGGCGACTGTCGATTGAGTTCATCCCCAAACTCAATGAAGCAGAAACGTCAGCCTCCTCGAGATTAAATTTGAAACGCCACACCAAGTTACTCTGCTCTTGCCATGCTACAAAAACCGTTTTTTGATTCCGCATTTTAGCAAAAGCCGTCAGGATGTGATTGAAGGCGATTTCTGAATCAATGTGAGTGTTGACGGCTTCAAAAACTTGTTCAAGCATTTCAAGCCGCCGAGAATTTTCGTTCATTCTGGCTGGAAAATTCTGAAGCACAAGACTTGCCTGGTACGCCATGGTCTTCAACAGTTTCTCATCACTAGGCGTGATGACGTAAGGTTTGCTTAGACACAAATTGACGACGGCGAAAACCTCACCGTGAGCAACCAGAGGGAGTGAGGCCATTGCTCCCAGGTTCAAACGTTCAGCTTCCTGACGTACGATGAAATCCGGCGTTTCAATTTCATCCGTTACATCTTTAATGATCCGCGCTTTTCCGGTTTGGAACACCGCTCCAGTGACCCCTTCTCCAAATCTAGCCCTGAAACCTTTGAGCGCTTTTGTCGCCGGGCCAACCATGTCCTTTACATGAATTTTCTTGCTTAATTCATCGAATACGAATAATCCACAATGATGCGCGCCTTCAATCGACTTCAAAAAGACGGTCAAAACCTTTTCGATCAAACCAGAGCTGTTCGAAATTTCTTCGAAACGTTGGGCGTTTGCCAGCAAGCTTTGCAGAGCGTCTTCAGCATTTTGATGCGCAGCTTGAGAGGCGGCCTGAGTTTTTCCTGCAGCCAAAAAGTCGCGATGTGAAATATAAATTTTCGTCAATCGCTCAGTCGTAAAATACCCTTGAAAAAATCTTGCAAACAGCGGGTTTCGAAACCTGAAAACGCCGCTATTAAAACTGAGAGCGCCGAGGGCGTGCAACCGGCTTAATTCTCTGTCCAATCGTGACTGCTTAACAGCACTGTTCGAGAAAAATCTGACCAACGACTTGAGCAGCGATTGGCTTTGTTCTACAGTTCTTACAATTTTTTCGAGCAAAGCGTCGCCGTTTTTAACAAACTCTGAGAGAACCTTCTCAGCTTCCTGTTTTGCAAAAACCGGCGATTTACGGCTCAATAGCGCGTTTTCGACGATGGCGCTGCATATTCTCTGAATCAGGTAGGGCGTGCCTTGGGTTTCTTCATAAATCAATCGTGTAAAGCCCGGTTCGAGCGTGATATCGTACCGCGCGCAAACCTTCTCCAGCATCCTGTTGCTTTCGCTGAAACCGACGTCTTTCAGCTCAATTGTCGTTGAAGATTCTCGAAGGAAGCCTTCATCTTCCAGGCTAATGTTCTCGCTTGAAAAACTTCCTGAAAATATGAATTGAATTTTTCGCAAATCCGGCTCGGCGGGAAGCGAACAAAAAATTCTGGATATTTGAGCAAACAGTTCGCGAGCAAATTTGGATGAAGCATTCTCAAAACCGTCAATTACGATGACGATTCTCGTTTTAGCGCTCGTGAGTTTAATGAGGTCAGCAAGCGCAGTCTTAAGGTCGGTCGAATCGTTGAAAAGTCGCTTTTTAGCAGAGGATTGAAGCTTTAAGGTTTTTCCAAGTTTTGCAATTAAGTCGTCGGCGAATTTGCTAAAATCATCCGAGAGCAGAGCTCCCGTATTTTCTACAACGCAGCAAAATGCTCCAGAACCATACTCACCGAGCAGGCTGTGCAATTGTCGGATAAAGCTGGATTTACCGCACTTCCGAGGCCCGGTGATCAGAAGCCATTCGCCTGCCTGGATATTCAGAACGGCCTTTTTCAAGCTGCGTTCGCGATGAAAAAAAACCGAACGATTGTTTTTGGGATCAACAGGTTGATTAAAAACAAATGGGTTATCATTCATTGTTTTGACCGGAGCTTTTTTGTGCAAGCAAATGCCCTTGAGCTCGCTCGAACGTTGCCATGACAGAACGATAATCGACGGGTTTTGTCAAATACTCAAACACGCCCAGCGACTTAATCTGTTTTTCAACAGACCTGCTGCTGGAGGCCGTTAGGACAATGACAACGACGTCATCCGGGCAGTTCTTTATCTTTCCGCCACGGATCAATTCCAAAAGCTTTAAGCCCGCGGAAAGCGGATCGAACTGGGCAAGTCTGTTTTTGCCGCGAGCGAAGTTAAGGTCTAAAGACACCAGGTCGTAGCGACCGCGTTCCAATTTGTATAGCGCTTCATCAAAGTTTTGGGCTAACTCACACTCTATGCTTCTTCGTTTCAGACCGGTAAAGTACGGATTCACTCCCCTCGGCTCATCCTCCACGAATAGCGTTTTGGTCATAACTACCTCTTCTTTTGTTTTTTGGGGAGCGTCAGCCTGAACACTGTTTTGTAATCCTGCAATTGTTCAATTTTCAAAGGGTTCCGCGAATAAGGATCGCTCATAACTGCGATTCGGCCGCCGTGGCGCTCAACGATCTCTTTCGAAATTTTGAGCCCGAGGCCGGTTCCCGGGATGTATCGAATTTCATCTTTTGCATCGCTTCGTTGAAATCCTTCAAAAATGGTTTCGAACTGATCGGGCGGAATGCCTAAGCCTCGGTCTGCAATTTCCAAATTAATTTGCGTCCCGTCGTCATTGCCCGAAACGTGGATAAATTGGTGGTAGTGCGAGTATTTTACGGCGTTATCAATGAGATTGGTGATCGCCTGCTTCATACGGTCGTGATCAAAAGCAAAGGGCTTGAGGTGCAAAACGCTCTCGGGGACGATGAAGCGTATGCCGCGCTCTAGCGCTCTCAACTTGTAGGCGTCCACGCAGACGTGAACTATGTCTTGAATCCGCCCTTCACGAAAGTTGAATTCCATCGCTTCTCTTGTATGCTCCGTAAGCAGCAACGAGTTATCGACCTGGCGCTTCGCACGATAGATTTCTTCTTCGATCACTTCGACGAATTGTGAGATGCTTTCCTGGTTCTCATCGAGTTCAAGCGACTCTCGCAGCCCCCCGACCTGCGTCATGATATTGTGAAGCGGACTGCGGAATTCATGCGCGGTTTCAGCGATATTCGTTTCCAGGTTTTTGATGATCATGAATTGCCGAATATTCCGAATCGCAATGGCGCATTGGTTGGCGAAAGTATTTAGAATCTGCATTTTCCGCTGAAAAACCGCCTTGTCCCCATGAACCAATTTCTGGTCGTCTGAAAGGTCTATTTGCAGCACGCCAATCGGCTCATTTTGCACCGTCAAGGGAATGACATAATGGGAAAGGATATTCGATTCCGCCGCGATTTTGCGGTTCCAGCGGTGGTCTTGTAAGCTGTTTTTGGCAAGAATCGGCGAGCGGGTTCTGAGCGCCTGAGCGAGAATGTTCTTTCCTGACAAACCGTAGGAGAGCCTGCTTTTCAGCCTGCCCCAGTTCTTCCCGTTCGCATATTTCCCTTCGAGTTTTCCCGTGCCGTCGTTTATCAGGGACAACAGCCCTTTTTTATAACCGATTTTTTCGAGGTTGGAAAAGATAATTTTTGCGGCTTCTTGCTCGTTCTGAGCGTCCATGATTTTCAAGATTGCCTGATTAAGCGTTTCAAGTTGGTTCTCAAGCGAAGTGCGAAGCGCCAAATCTTCTTTTAGCTTGGTGAGCAAAATGATGTGAGCCATGCCGCTGGCCGCAAGGTTGACCAACTGATTGAGCGTGTGAATCTCAGTCTCTTCAATACGTTGCTTGTCAGCTTTTTGGTAGCCAGCTTCTAGCGTCCCCAGAACTTCACCGCGTGCAATAATCGGAATGAAAATGCGAACGAGGTTTTCGTGGTCGTATTTCTCATAAATTTCCTTATCGAGCCGCTCGTCCCAGCCGTCCAAATACTCACTCTCTTTGTTCCGGACCACCCAGGCTTGGATATCCTTACTGTTGAGATGATGAGCCGGACTTTCAAGAAAATCATGCGGGATATTTCGACCCTTGACAGACTTGATTATTTGCTTTTTTCTGTCAACCGTAGCGACGACCGCGTAGCCAAACCCCAATGTATCAACAGCCGCATCCAGCAAAGCGTCGTATATTTGATCCTGATCCGGCTGTTCTTGCAAGGTCGCTTGCTGAACTCTGTCAAAAGCGGCCAGCCGGGCAATGCTTTTTTGTTGCGTCTGGATTGTTTCGGCATTTTTCAGAGCGATCGCCGCGCTGCTTGCCAACGTCCGTAGAAAAGCCAGGTCGCTGCTCGTGAATGCGTCTATTTCCTCGCTGTCAACACTGATAACGCCCAGCCTTCGAATTTCACCCGTGGTCCCGTCCTCGCACGCAATTGGCGCAGCTAATTTTGATTCAACGTTGGGAAAAACGGGGTCATAATCATAGAGCGGCTCTTTGCTGAGATTGCCGGCCATTACGGACTGATTATTTTCGAAGGCATAGCCTGTCATGCCAGCCGCCACAGGAGTAGAGAGAACAGGCAGCTTTTCCCCGGAAATTTCTGAGCTGATTTCCCGAAAAGCCAGCGTATTGTCTCGTTCTTTATATGTTTTGATATAAGCGCGTTTGCAGTTCAGCAGTTCTCGCGAAAAGACCGTGATGCTCTCAAGGATTTCATCCGCTTCATGCGTTTCTAACAAGGACTGACTGACGTCCGAGAGGGCTTTGAAACGGCGCAAGTCTTTGGCGATTCCAATCGTCCCGGCTTCATCGCCGTTTTCGTCATGCAACAAACTGACAGACAAGCTGATAGGGATAATCTCGCCGGAAATGCTCTTGAAATGCGTTTCATAATCCGTCAGTCGTTTCTTGGGCGAATTTAACAGATTCCGCCTGACGTCTCTGGCTTCAGTCTCATTAATTTGTCCGTCTTTGTCAACATACTGGGTGAGAACATTTTTCCCTTTTAAATCGCCGAAAATATTGAAAGCGCCCGGATTGATATAAGTAATCCGCCCGGTACGGTCAGAGATAATGACCGGGTCCGGGGTGCTTTCAATGATGAGTTTGTAACTGTTAAGGTCTCGTACTTGATCTGCGTTCTGCAAAGCGATGTGTATTTTGGAACAGAGGATCTTGACCAACGGGCCATCAAGTTTTTCGTCGAACCCGCAACCTTGAATTGGCTCGCCTTCGGCGTTCAGCTTGTTGTAAGCCAAAAGCGCCCCGACAAGACGCCCGCCGTCGTCGAGAATAGGAGAAGCCAATTCGCAGTATGTGTCAGCGGATTTCGTAAAATCAACCGGTTTCAAATATTTTCGCGAACGCTCCCGTTTAAGCTTGTCAAGCTGCTTTTTGTTGATGTAAACAGGCGCTTTTTTCTCCGCGAGTTCATTGACAATGTAACCCGTTATACCGTCTTCAGGCGTAGGCGCGATGGGGGAAAACTCAGATTCAGACGCTAAGACTTTTCCGCTCTGCGAATAACTCGTTTCTATAGCGACGCTTCCGTTTCGCACGCGCCAAAGCGTGCATAATTCAGCATCCAACGCCAGTGCGGCCGTCTTCACAATGTCGTCGAGTTTTCGAGTAAGTTGCGTGTGTTCGACCTGCTTCAGAAGGCCGTTGCTTGCGTGGGATAACAAATTCAATTTTTCAATCATGCGAAGATTGTTAGCATCGCGCTCTAATGCGTCTATCGCAAAATAAGCTGCGATATGCATGAGGCTGATTTCCGATTCCCCAAAGTCGCGATTCCCAGACAATTCAAGTATAATCGTATTAAACGGCGGCGCTTCCCTTTCGACCAATGGGAAAATCTTGGTTTCCGTTTCAAATATTTCTCCCTTTTTCGGAGAATAAACGACTCCTTTAGAAAAGCCCGTTTCAAAATAAGTTTGAGTTCTGCCTGAAGCGCTTACCAAACTGAACGAACAATTTGATGCATGTGTTTTGTCGCATGTCTTTGTGCAAAATTCGCAAACGATGCGCTTTTCTGAATGATGATAATTTGCAAGCAATGTATGATTTGCGTCAGTGAGTTTGGAAATAAAATCGCTGAGCTTGCTCAAGGCGCCATTGCTTTCATTTTTCATCATACTCCTCCCTGATATTATTCCTGCTGACTCTATAACATTCCTTGTTTCGAATAGAGCGGTAGTTTCGGCAGTGAAGGAATCGTCGGCTGCGGGCGGCGCATCCGCATTGATCGGAAATAGAAAGTATAATAAAACGAAATTTTTTTGCTGATACCCGTAATCTGGGGGGCGCTAAGGATTAGCGGCCGTCCCCGCAATTATTTCAGGATGAAAAATCATGTCTAATAATCATAATGATAATGAACGACGCATTGTCATTGGCGGCACGTTTGACGCTTTACACAAAGGGCACAAAGAGTATATTCGAATGGCGTTTGAAATTAGCAAAAACGCTTTGATCTATGTTTCGAGCGACGGATTCGCCAACAAAAACAAAAAGTATAAAATTCTTCCCTACGAATTTCGAAAGCAACGCATCCAGCAATTCATCGACGAATTGTGCGAGCAATTGGGAAAAAAAATCGAGTATAGCATTCGCCCGTTGCCCAGCAGGCGGCATTTGGGCAAAGACCTTTCAAACAAAAACGACGATGGAAGCAAAATAACGCACGCGCTAGTCACGAGCGAATATTACGACCTGTTCCTTGAGTTCAATCGACTTAGAAAGAAAAGAAAATTGAAGGAAATTAGAATTGTTACCAAGCCTCGCTCCCGCACTTCCGACAACATGGACATTTCGTCCAGCAACATAAGACAAGGTTATGTCCATGACCGAGCATGTAATTATTGGATTTTCAACAGCAAAAATAATTGGCGTCCGTCCTTAGCCGGTTAAAGCTTTCGAGAAACATTCCGGCGAAACGGACAAAAGTGGAGACAAAAGACTCCAGTCTTGATGTCAATAATCTGCTTCCGGATCGCCGGCCAAGGCGATCCCCCCAGTCGCCCTGGCCAGTAGCGGCGCTGCCCAAACCTGCGACAGCGCTCCCCCTTTCCCGGAATAACCTCAAAACACCCAAGCACACCTCCTTAAACTCACCCCTAAGAGCCATAAAGAAGCTTCGCTTCCCCCAAATGATGCTTCTCAGTTATACCATTTTTAACGCACAGGTCATGCCAGAAATGTAATTCTGGCTAATCTTGTTTGATTAGTAAGTGTGTCGATGTTATTATTTGCCTTCACTAAAAGGCTTGTTTCAAACGGTTCGATAAATCAAAATTGACGCACTGAATTTATTGTCCTAAAATCCAAATGCCGGTTTATCTACAATATTATTTCTGGCTAATTGGCGTGTCGTTGCTATGCTTCGGGCTTGAGCGAATTTCGCCCTGGAGAAAAAAACAAAAGGTTTTGCGGAAAGGCTTCTGGCAAGACCTCTTTTGGCTCGTCTTCAACGGCCACTACCTGGGCTTGCTGATGGCAATATTAACCGGAAAGCTGGTTCTATGGTTAAATGGCGTCCTGTACAACGCAGGCCTGCCAGTGCCCGAAAACATCGCGCTTATGCAGAATTCTCCATTGTGGCTGCAATTCATCGTTTTCTTTATCTTGAAAGACTTCATCGAGTGGAACATCCACCGTCTCCTGCACAACACTCCCTGGCTCTGG
The DNA here is from genome assembly GCA_964014485.1 of uncultured Deferribacteres bacterium. GTDB lineage: Bacteria > Zhuqueibacterota > Zhuqueibacteria > Zhuqueibacterales > Geothermadaptataceae > CAXHAT01. Next base: position 26,057 of record CAXHAT010000002.1, on the reverse strand, counting down.
GAATTCCATAAGCTCCATCATAGCATCGAGGAGTTGGACTGGATCGGCAATTTCCGATTTCATTGGGGCGAAGTCGTCGTCTACAAAACGCTTTCCTATCTCCCGCTTGTCATTCTCGGCGTCGACGGGTCGATCATTCTGATCATTGCAGTGATTGGCACCTTGATGCAGGACTTAAACCACGCTAATTTACCCTTTGATTACGGCCCGCTCAAGTATGTGATCAATTCGCCCAAAATGCACGTCTGGCACCATGACGTGGTTCAGCACGGGCGCGGCGGACAAAATTTCGGCATTGTTTTGAGCGTCTGGGATTGGCTATTCGGCACAGTCTACTGGCCAAAAGATCGAGACGAGCCCGAGAAGCTGGGCTTCGAAGATATGGATCAATATCCGGAAGGTCTTTTGGGGAGATTATTCTATCCGATCTCAAAGTTTTTTCCAAAATTACGTCAGAAAAAGCACACGTCCGATCATTCTAAAAACGCTTCTGAGTAATTTCGGCGAAAGGAGCTTTTTCGTAGAGGCGCGTTGCGACTCGTCCTGCCGGACTGAATAGATATTTGTCTCGTTAAACCAAGTCGACTTGAAAATGTCACTCAAGGCGAAAGACAGTGAAAACCCGCACAAAATCGTGTCGCTCGATGAAATCCGGCAGATTTTTTCCGAATTACCGGACGTTGAAGAAGGGCTTTCTTATGGCACTCGCGCTTGGCGCGTCAAGAAAAAGCTGATTGCGCGCATTCACCAGAAAGAAGACGCCTTGGTCGTGAAAACGACTTTTGATCATCGCGAAAGCCTGATGAATGAGAATCCTTTAACTTACTACATAACAGACCATTACGCCAACTACCCATTCATCCTTGTTCGCATCCCGACGGTCAAAAGATCGGAATTGCGAGAGGTGCTTGGACGGGCTTGGCAAAAAGCCGTTGGAAACGCCTGATCAGTTCATTTGAATCAGCCAAAACGCAGAATGAACCGCGCATTAATTTATATCTCCCTGATTTCCATTCAGATCTTCACAATCGTGAGCTTGAACGCACAGTCCAGCAACCTTGAATTGTTTCACGGCGGCGTTGTCGGCCTCGATGTACGTTTTGGCGGCAACGGACTTAATTCATTCACAGGCACGTTTGAAAGCGCAGGCGACGGCATTGCGCAAATCACGCCCGGCGGCAAAACCGTACGGTGGAATCCGGCGGGGCTGGCGTTCATAGAAAAAGGCCTCGTCTATTCCAGTTTCCAACCGCCGTTAAGCGTTCCCGTCAACCGAGTTTTCAACGTTCAGCGTTACACTAATGATCAAATCGAGCTCGGCATTCAGGATTTCGTGCAGGATCGGGCGTCATTTGATTTTGAAGGCGTGGAAGTCAGCCCGCAAGTCAAGTATTTGGGGAGACAGGGCAATGTCAGCGGAATTTTAACCAACAAATATTTTGTAATCGGCCTTGCCATTCACAACAAAACCAGCCTAGGTCTCGACTTTTCAATCGACGGCGGGCGCTTTAGCGCAGTCAGCGAGGCTTCGGGCGGCGGCACCACGATTCGACTCTTGGGGCGCGTCAACGGCGCGCTCTCTTCGGAAATTGGGCTGCGAGGACTGAGCTTCGCCATCGGCAAGCGCGTGGGCAATAATCTTGGCGTCGGACTTGGCTACGACCGTTACGCTTCAACCATGACTGTCGCCGGCGTCATGGCGCCGGAAGCGCAAGTTTCCAGCGGCGCGCAGGAATTCGCATTTAACAGCCCCACTTCAACTCACTACGACAGCCTGCGTGCATTTCTACGCGGCAATCTCAACGGCGTTGGAGCGCGCTGGCGGTTGGGTGTGAGCTACAGGCTTTGGCAAAAACTTTCGTTGGATGCCGCGTATTTTGGGGGCGCTTCCATTTCCATGCCCGAGGAACTCAATCTTCGCTATGACAAAGTCGCGGCCATCGACCTAAAAGCCGAAGCCGACGAGCAGTTTCTCGACGCAAACCGGCTCATTCAGGACAAGTTTACCGGCACGCTACAAAGAAACGTCCTGCTCTCCGACATCGCTTTCACCTTTCCGCGTCATTTTGCTTTTTCCGCCTCCACAAAATGGAAAACCGGTCGAGCCAGCCTGACTTACGGTTTTTACGGCAAGGCCGCGAGCTTGTCTTATCGGTACATCGTGTTTGGCGATTCAGCCCAAGTCAATTCCGAAGGAATGCGCCAGCTTGGCCTGAAACCGCGCCGCGTCATTTTTACCAATCTTGGCGCGGACTGGCTGCAGGTCAAGCTCGGCGCCGTACAAACGCGCCCGTTTATCCATAGCATAAACGAGACGGAAAAGCTGACCCAAACTACGCTCTGGTTCCCGATTTTTGCCGTCTCCGGCGGCGTCAACCGCGTCTACTGGCAACGCCTTCGTCTCGATTACGCCCTGACTTTCGGAATCACTTCATTCGCCCAACTTGGCGTGACGGTGGGGCTGTGATGATCAGGAACGAAGCGGTGAAAATCCCCCTTTCGAAGGGGGCAAGAGAGGTGTTTTTCCGCCATGTAAAAAATTTTGTACAAAGCCCGTTTCTAACGATTCTTTTTTCCATAATTCCAACGATTCTTGTCGCTCAATCCCAGCCAATTTTAAAAAACAACGCTTCCGCCGCCATCGACGTCAGGCTCGCTTCTCCCGAAAACATTCGCTCGGAAATCACCATTCGCTCGATCAACAGCGCTTTTGTTTCTCAGGGCAAGGAAGACACGCTGCGCATTTCTTGGATCGATAATCAGCGCCGCTGCCGCATTCGCTACAGCACATCTCCGGGCGGAGGCGATCCCGCCGCCTACCCTGAAGCCGTCAACCTAGTCGGCCAGGGACGGCTCGACGTCGGAGACGTTTTTCCGGACTTGCCGGTCGGCATATACTACTGCATTCTGCAAGACGTCGATACGCCTGATGAAACCTCGATTGAATTCCCGATTTTCGTCCAGCCGCCAGCGCCAGTCCGCGTCATCGGGCCGGAAAACACGCTCAATTTGGACAACGACGAGCCAATTTTTAGCTGGGCGCCGATCAGCGGCGTCCCGTATTATTATCTCGTCGTTTCGCAGGGTGAATTGTCCATTGAAACCGATCCCGAGACTGGCGAGATTGAAAACATTGTCGGCATTAACGTCGTTTGGCAGGCTTTTACACAAAATTCGTCGATACGCTACGGCGAGACGGATTTGTCAGGATTCTGGCCGGATCAGAATACGCCGCCGCTCATTCCGGGAGAAACCTACAGTTGGGTCGTGTTCAGCGCATTTGCTCCTGATCTGCGCAACGTCACTTTTGAGCTGTTCCCCCTCTTCGCCACCCAATTTGAAGTGGCCGCCAACGTGAGCTTACCCGTCCCGCAAATTCTTACTCCGGGACAGGACGCCACCGTCAGCACGGATCAAATCGACTTTCGCTGGCGCGGCGTCCCCGGAGCGACCCGTTACCGCGTTGTTTTGCAGGAACTGATCGAAGACGAAAATCTCGGCGAAGGCTCGATTGTACTTTGGCAAAAAATCACCGTCGACACCAGCGCACAATTCCTGGCGCGTGATTTTATCATTGGCCGGGAACAAACAGTGACGGTTTTTGCTGAAAATCCCCGCACGTACTCCGCCTCGCCGCCGCGCACGTTTTCTTTTCAATCTTCCAAAGGCACGCTGCAAATCCGCAGCGTAGATCGCGCCACCGGCGCTGCCATCCCCTTCGCTGATATTGAAATTTCTCGGGGGCAAGGCGTAGGGCCGCCTTTTTCTCTTTTCACCGGCTTCAGCGGCAACATCGAATTTGATGCGCCGTCCGGCGATTACACCATTTCCAGCAATGTTCGCGGCTATGCGCCCTCTTCGGTCGACGTTGAATTAGGCGGCGGTCAAAATGCTGACGCAATTGTTCGCCATTCACCCGCGCAGCGGCTCGTTCTTGGCCGCGTGGTCGAGCCCGACGGTTCGCCCGTGCCTTTCGCCGAAATTGCGACGGCCCCGTCCGCCAAACCGGAAAAAGCCGACGGTCTTGGATTCTTCGCCCTCGCCGCTGACGACAAACCCGCCAGCCTGTTCGTCTCCGCCTTTGGGTTCAGCCAACAGGAAATTTCCGTGCCCGCATTTGATGCGCTGGGTTTGGCGAATATCGGCGACATTGTTCTGACGCGCGGCGACGCCAAAGTCAGCGGTACGCTGCTCGATGAGAACGGGCTGCCCTTGTCCGGCGTGCGATTCAAGCTCGAAAATCAGGGCAAGACCTTCGAAGTCGTCAACGGGCGCAGCGAGAGCTATGAATTTTCGCTGCCCGCCGGTGCATGGAAAGTCCAAGCTGCGTACGAGGGATATCACAGCATTCCGCCGTCCTACACGATCAATTTGCAATCCGGCCAAACGGCGCAGGCGTCGTTTACATTTTCCAGAGCCGCCATGCTCGAAGGGCGCGTTTTCGCTGACAATCAATTGACCGCCGGAGCGACTGTGACCTTGACCGCCGACAGCGACGGCAAAACGCAAACGACGACCAGCGACAATTTCGGCGTTTATTCTTTCGATGCGCCCGCCGGACTTTACCAGCTCACCGCCGTCAAAGACGGTTTCGCACCGTTCCAAACCTCGGTACAACTGCTCGACGGCATGAAAACCGAATTGGACGTCACGCTCTCACGGGCGAGCATCATTTGGGGAACCGTACGCACGGAAGAAACGCAAGCGCCGCTCACGAACGTTGAAATCGTGGCAACTTCGAACGGCCAGGCTTTGGCGGTTACTGACGCGAACGGCGTCTGGAGCTTTATCGCCGAAGCTGGACGCGCATACTTGCTCGACGCGAGTCTGCCCGGCTTTGTCAGCGACGGCGTTATGCCGGTCAGCGTGGCGGAAGGCGACTCGGCGCGCGTTGATTTTTTAATGAATCCGGCATCCGCCGTCATTCGAGGTCTCGTGCGCAATGCCGACGGGGCGGTCGCCAATGCGCAAGTCAATCTGATCGGGCGCGGCAGATCGATCCGCACGGACGAACAGGGCTTGTTCGAAATTTCCGTCGAGCCGGGAGACTATTCCCTACAAGCCATGCTCGGCTGTCAAAGCTCGCAAATCATGGAAACATCGGTCGCACTGGGGCAGGCTGCGGACATTGTTTTGGAACTCACCGGCGTCGCGACTTCGGTCACGGGCTTCGTTTTCGATCAGTTCGGTCAGCCCATTTTTGACGCTTCTATTTTCGCCGCCGGGCAGGAAAACTTCACCGCGCGTACAGACAGCAGTGGGGCCTACCAGCTTTGCCTTGAGCCCGGCCCGTATTTTCTTCTTGCCTCGCGCGTCGGCTATGCCAATCAGGACACTTCGATCATCGTCGCCAACGTTGACTCGCTCGGCGGCGTAAACTTTTTTCTCCCGGAAAATTTTGGCACGATTCAAGGCCGGGTGCAATCTGATTTTGGCGAACCGTTGTCCGGCGTGCAGGTCATTTTCGTCAACACGTTCCAGCAAATCGTCACCAGTTCGAACGCAGCGGGGATTTTTACTTTCGAGAAAATCATCCCCGGCGAAGCGACGATTTTTACCCGCTCCGACGACTTTTTCGCCGATCCGCTCAACGTCGTCGTACCGGCGCGCGAAACCATCGAGCCGACAATCACTATGTTTCGCAACGACGGCTTTCTTTCCGGCCGCATTCTTGACGGCTTTACCGACGCCGGAATAGAAGGCGCGCTCGTGGTCGCGCAGGTGCAGGGCACGGCCACTTTTGTGCAAGCGCTTTCCACCGCGCCGAACGGCGAGTATCGCATCGACGGCCTGCCGGTGGCGCCGGGACGCGTTTTTCGCGTATTGGCGAGCAAGGAGGGCTTTCGTCAAGCTGCGCCGCTGGACTCCGTCGAAGTCAATCAGGAAAATATCGATTTTGCCCTTTTCGCCACCAACGCAACGATTGGCGGAACCGTCGTCAGTGCGGACGAGAACCTGCCCGTTTCTTCCGCAACAGTGCGCTTGCTCAGACCCGGTGAAATCACCCGTGAGTTTCAAACCGGAGACGACGGCGCTTTTTTATTTAGCGGCCTGACCTTTACCTTTGAGTATTCGCTCGAAATTTCACACCCGAATTTCAAAGCCCAAGTGTTCTCCATTAATGCGCCGAACGACTCTTTGCAGATTGCGCTCGACCGGATTTTCTCTTTTATGCAAGGCCGCGTCACCCGCGCTGGAACTGACGACGGCTTTCCGGATGCGCGCGTCATCTTCGCCAGTCTGGACGCTTTTGCACGTAGCGACACTACGACGTCCGGGCTCGACGGGCGCTTTTTCGCCCAGGTTTTTCCGGGACAATATCGCGTTTTGGCGCAAGCGCCGCTTTTTTTCTCCACGCCTTCGCAGCATCTCGTGGAGTTAGCGCCAAATGACACTTCAGTCGTCCTGGACTTTTCTTTAGAAAGTCAGGTGCTCGCTTCTTTAGCGATCCAGGGGCCGACGGAAATTCTTGGCGGCGAACAAGACGGTTCGCAATACAGCGTCGCCGCCGTTGATACTGCCGGGCGCAGCGTAAACAGCGTGCCGAATTTACTCTGGAGCGTCGATCTCGGCGCCGACACGGCAAGCGTCTCTTCGACCGGCTTTTTGAGCACCGATTCCGGCTATATTGGCGATCTAAAAGTTTCCGTTTTGGCGGAAGAGTTCGGCGTGCGCGATACGCTCGAGGTCAACGTGCTCGGCGTGCTCAGGCCAGAGAAGGAATTGCGGTTTTTCGGACGCTTTGGGCAGCGGATTGAATTTGCCGAAAATTTGTTCAACTCGCAATTTACCATCCGCTCCTCGGTCGCCAATCTTCTGCCGCTGCAAAACGTCGAGGAGGATTTCAGGATCGTTTCGGAGATTTTTCGCATTAGCCCGGAAAATATTGAGTTTGAAGCGCCCGCCGTTTTTTCGCTCCCCGTTCCCGCCGGCGTGGACGCGGCGCAGGTGACGATTTTGCGTTGGAATAATTTATTGAGCGTGTGGGAAGATCGCACGGCAGTCGAATCCGTGGCAACGAGCGATTCCGGCAGAGTGGCGCGGGAAATTCTTCAAGGCGGCGATTATGCGCTGGCGGAATTCTCGGCGGCGCTCGGCATTCTCGATTTACAAATCACGCCCAATCCGTTCTCGCCGACGCGGCAAAATCAATTTGGCGAACCGGGCGTGGCCATAGCTTTTTCCGTCACCAGCAATCGCGTGGCGCTGCCTTCAGTGACAGCGAAAATCTATAATCTCGAAGGGCAGCTCGTCGCTATTCTCGCCGACCGCCAGCCGGTTTTCAAAGGCCCGCAACACTTCTCCTGGGGCGGCACAACCATCGACGGCCGCCAGGCCCGCAACGGCAGATATATCCTACACTTTAGCGTGAACGACGGCGACAAAAAGAAAGAACAATTGAAAAGCCTTGTGCTGATTCGGTAATAATCATGCCGCCTGAACGTCGAAAAGCTTGGCGGGAATTTCGAATTTGGGGCTTTCGAGCGTCGGCAGAAATCATTCAAAGTTTAGTGCATCGTGTGTTTCGGCGCTCAGTTTCGTTGCCCGTTAATACCTTACCCCAAACCATAAACTCACCGCATCGGCCTTCCCAAAATGTATTTTAATTTCAGTAAATATCGGAATCGCGTCCACCTTGAGATCCAGGCCGCCGAGAATGTGGCCGGGCAGGAAGTTGCTTTTTCCCAAGGCCACGCCTAGCCCGCCGCCGGCGTAAGGCAAGGTTCTGCGTCCGCTCCGGCGAAAATGGTAGCGCACGGAAACGTCCAGCAAGAGGCGCGGCTGGCCGGAGAGCATGAGGTCGGCGTCAAAATTCAAGTTTAAATGCGGGGAAATGTCCGCGACTTTAAAGCCGAGCCCAAGCGCCGCATCATCCAGATCGAAAAATCCGAACTTCACCGCATCCCATTCGCGCGTGTCTTGCGCCGAAGCGGGCGCAGCGGCAAATATCAGCGTAGCAAATCCGGTGAGTAGAAGAATGAAAGTCCTTTTCATAAATATGTCCTTTTTCTGCGAGCTCTGTTAATTATGTTCACCGCTGCCTGGATACCCGCCTGCGCGGGTATGACATTTCAAACAACTTCAATGCTCGAAAGCGGCTATTTGCTGAGTAATTTTCTCAAAACATCGACATCAGAAGTCGGGAGTTCGCAGGCGAAATTTTCGCAGACGTAGACGGTCGGCTTGCCGTCAAGCGCGGTCATTGCGGCAACGGCTTCGGATTTTTGTCCCAGCCAATTTTGTCCTTCCTCGCCGTCAGCATAAATAATCACGCGGTTCGGCAGGTAGCTTTTGTGAATTCCCGCCAACAACTTTTGCGTATCCGGTGCGTCTTTCGCGCCGGCAATGACGATTTGCTTGCCTTTGGACATGGCAAAATCAATCGCCGTCGCCACTTTGGGGAAAGCGCTGGGTGATTGCTGCAGCCAGGAGATGCTGGTGTGAGCGGTATTTTCGGCAACGCTCAAAAATTCCTGATTCGCCGTCATGTGCCCCAGCCTCAGCAGCCCGAGCATGGCCATCGAGGCGCCGGACGGTTCAGCGCCGTCGTAAAGTTCCTTGGTGCGGAACAGGAGTTCTTGCGATTCCGGCGCGGAGTCATAGAAGTTTTGCTCATTTTCGTCATAGAAATTTTCCAGCATGATTTCAGCCAGCTTCTCGGCGCGCTGCAAGAAACGAATTTCAGCGCCGGCTTCGTAAACATCGAGAAGGCCGACGATCAAGTAGGCGTAATCGTCAAGATGGGCGGGATAGCGCGCTTCGCCGTTTCGGAATCGCCGCAGCAAGCGCCCGCTTTCACGATCCATAAGATTCGCGATGATAAAGTCCGCGGCGCGAACGGCGGCGTTTTCATACTCTTCGTTGTTTAAAATCATTCCGGCGCGCGCGAAAGCTGAAATCATCAAGCCATTCCAGGCCGTGACGATTTTGTCGTCGCGCAAGGGCCGCAAGCGCGTGTTGCGCACAGCCACAAGCTTTTCTCTGCCCTCCCGCAAAATCCGAAACAATTCATCCTCAGCCTTTTGAAACCGGCTCGCCGCGCTGTCTAAAGGCTGCGCCAGGTAAAACACATTCGTGGTTCCAAAATCACCGTGCGGATCGGAGATGGTATTGCCTCCCGACTCCAGCCCAAAAACATAGGTGAAAATCTCCGCGTGTTCTTGGCCCAAAATTCCTTCAATTTCCTTGATTTCCCAGAGATAAAAGGCTCCTTCAATTTTATGGTCGGGGTTCTGCGGATCGGGCGCGCTGTCAGCGTCTTCCGCAGAATAAAAACCGCCGTCGGGCGAAGTCATGTCCCGCAAAACGTACTGCAAAACGTCTTCGGCGATTTCAGCGTAACCGGAATCGCCCGAAGCCTGAAAAGCGTCGAGGTAGCTGTTGACGAGCTGGCCTTGATCGTAGAGCATCTTTTCAAAATGCGGCACGCGCCAGTGCTCATCGACGGAGTAGCGGTGGAAGCCGCCGCCAAGATGGTCGTACATGCCGCCGGCGTGCATCTTTCGCAGCGTCGTCAGCGCCATTTCATGCGCTTGCTTGTTTTCGGTGCGCGCGCCGTACTGAAACAGGAAATCAAAAATCGCGGGACGCGGAAATTTCGGCGCGCCTGAAAAACCGCCCAGCCTGGCGTCGTAGCTGCGTCTGAAAATTTCGTACACTTCATCCAGCGCGGCAGTTGATAATGAATCGGCTTTTGCGGGAGCGACTTGTCTTTGTTTGAGCGCGGCGGTAATTTCGTCAGCCGAGGTCAAAATGTCCGCGTTTTTGTCTTGCCACGCCTGGTTGATGCGCGTGAGCAAGGCGGGAAAACCCGGTCGTCCAAAGCGATCGTCAGGCGGAAAATAAGTACCGCCGTAGAATGGTTTGAGCTCCGGCGTCAAAAAAACGGACATTGGCCAGCCCCCCGCGCCGGTCAGCGCTTGCACCGCCGCCATATAGACGCGATCCACGTCTGGGCGCTCTTCGCGATCCACCTTGATGTTGATGAAATGCGCGTTCATAATCGCGGCAATAGCCGAATTTTCGAAGGATTCGTGCTCCATCACGTGGCACCAGTGGCAGGTCGAATAGCCGATGGATAGAAAAATGGGTTTTCCCGTCACACGCGCTTTTTCAAAGGCTTCTTCGCCCCAGGGAAACCAATCAACCGGGTTAAAAGCGTGCTGCAACAGGTAGGGGCTTTTTTCTTCAATGAGACGATTTGGCTTCAGCCCTTTTTCAAGTTGTCTTTTGATAAATTCAGAGGAAGAGTTCATTTTGTCCTCGGCTTTTTGCTTCGCGGTTTCCATCCAGGCGCGCTCATTTTCCTGCGGCTGCGCACAGGCCGCGCTAAAAACCAGGAAAACAAACAAATGTCGCAAGAATTTTGAGAGCATGGTTTAATGAAAATTGAATGCATTGTACACGTGATTTGCCAGGGCGCAGTATACAACTAAATCCGGCGCTTTGCAATGGAGCAATGGTTTCGCGCCGCCAGATATAGATTGACAATCGCGACGTTTTTCTTAACGTCTGGTTACAGTTGGAAAAATGTCTGAACAACCCGGAACGCATGGACATTTTATCACTCGAAAAATTGTTCGCCGCTGTCTACGAGCGTCCGCCGGAGTTCGTCGCCAAAGCGCCCGGACGCGTCAACTTGCTCGGCGAGCACACGGATTATAACGACGGTTTCGTCCTGCCGATTGCCGTCAATCGCGCAACATTTTGCGCGGCGGCGTTTCGAGATGATAAAAAAATATCACTGGTTTCCGCGCAGAAAGAGCGTCGGATCGACTCCAACGCGGGCAATGTTCGCAAAACGTATTCCTGGGCGGACTACCCAATCGGCGTTTTGGACGCGTTTGTCACGCGCGGCTTTCAACTGCGCGGCATGGATTTGTTCTTTTGGAGCGACGTGCCCTTGGGAGCCGGGCTGAGCAGTTCCGCATCGATTGAAGCCGCGACGGCGCGGATAATCAATGATTCCCACGGCTTTGAATTATCGAACGACGATCTGATTCAAATCGCGCACGCGGCGGAGGCTGAATTTGTCGGCGTGCCTTGCGGCGTGATGGATCAATTTGTTTCCATTGTCGGCCAAAAAGATCACGCGTTGCTGCTCGATTGTCGTTCGCTGGAATCACAGCAGATCCCGCTGAACTTGGGCGGCCATGTTTTGCTGATTATCGATTCCAAAAAGGCGCGTACGCTGGCGACAAGCAAGTACAAGGAACGGCGAATCGAGTGTGAAAAAGCGATTAGACATTTAAAATCATACATGCCGGAAATTTCGAATTTGCGAGACGTAGATCTGGAAGATTTTGAATCGGTTTTAGGCGTCGTTCAATCGATTCCGGCATACATTGCTCGCCGTGCGAGGCACGTTCTTGCTGAAAATCTGCGCGTCAAAGCCGGAGTCGACGCTTTGACGCGCGGAGATTTGAGCATGTTCGGCAGCTTGATGTTTGAATCCCACGTCAGCTTGAAAGAAAATTATGAAGTCAGTTGCGCCGAACTTGATTTTCTTGTCGATCAGGTTTTGACTTTCAACGGCGGCGTTGGCGCGAGGCTTACCGGCGCCGGGTTTGGCGGCTGCACGGTCAATCTTGTCCGGCGCGAACTCGCGGATGAAGTTCAGCAACGCGTTGAACGAAGTTATCAGGAAAAATTCGGAATCAAACCGGCTTTTTATCTGACGACAGCGAACAACGGCGCTGAGCTTATTCGGAAAACATAATCGCGCGTAACATCGCTTAGTGCAATTCTAACACGTCCCTTTAATCCGGTTTTTCACTACCTGACACTTTTTGTATAGGCTTCTAAACTGGCGAAAGAGACCTGAATTGTCATGCTGGAAGCATCTTTTTGATCCGATCCTTGAACTTTTGAGCATGATCTGCACTGGACGATAACAAAGATTCCTTCAGAATGACAAAACGGGCCTTTCGACGGCTCGAAAATACAGTTTATAAAAAAGTGTCTGGTAGAGAGCCCGGCTTATTCAGTCAAAGAAACCGCAAGCATTTTCTCAAATCATTCGATGCCAAAAACACAATCTCCCGTCTCGCTTTTTATCCCTTGTCTTGTCGATCAGGTTTATCCGGAAATTGGCGTCGCTATGCTCAACGTTCTGCGACGTTTCGGCTTCAAGGTCAAGTACGATTCGCAGCAAACTTGTTGCGGCCAGCCGGCATTTAATTCCGGCAATCACGCAGAATCCCGCGTTGTCGCAAAGAACTTTTTGAGAGTGTTCGGGGATGATGATCTGATCGTTTCGCCTTCCGGTTCGTGCACGGCAATGGTTCGGCGATATTACGGAAAACTTTTCGAGGGTGCGCCTGAAGCAAAGGAAACCAAAAAGGTTGCGGATTCCGTGTTTGAGCTTTCCGAATTTCTGATCGAGTACGCTGATTTCGCGGGCTTTGAAAATACGTTTTCGGGCAAAATCGGCTTTCACAATTCCTGCCACAGCCTGCGCGAATTGCGCATCGCTGAGGCGCCGTTGGAAATTCTGCACCGTTTCACGAACGACGTTGTCATGCCCGCCGGAAATCCAATTTGCTGCGGTTTCGGCGGCCTGTTTTCAATAAAATTTTCTTCAATCGCCGAAGCAATGGCCGAATCGCGGCTTGATTATTTTGCAAAAGAGGGCGTTGAAACCCTCGTTTCAAACGATCCGGGCTGCATCATGCACATGCGCCAGGAAGCGACGGAAAAAAACATGAATATGAAAATCGTGCATTTTGCTGAGTTTCTTGACCAAAACCTGTCTTCGAATTGACCTCAAAACCCCAGATGACAACGTCACCTTCTTCGGCGTTTATCCACACGCTGCCCTTGCTTAAAAATGCAGAAACCAGATCGATTTCCGCCGAAAACCCGACAGGCGAAAAAGGCGGCGGCGCCAGAGCTATTCCAGAATCAAACAACGCCGCATCAGACTTAGGTCGTGGTTGGAAAGTGCGGCCTTGCATCGACCTTCCGGCGCAAAAAACGACAACGCTTGCTAAAATCGAAGGGCCGGGCGTCGTCCAACACATCTGGATGACGGTCGATCCCAAGGCCTATCGCGACTGCATTCTGAGATTCTTTTGGGACGACGAACCAACGCCGTCGATCGAAGCGCCTGTGGGCGATTTTTTCGCCGTCGGGCACGGCGTGCGCTACAATGTCAATTCGATGATGATCGCGGTCAATCCAAGCGGCGGCTTTAATTGTTACTGGGCCATGCCGTTTCGCAAAAGTGCAAAAATTACCATCGAAAATCAGCGCGACGAAGAGATTAAGCACTTTTTTTATCAAATTTCTTACAGCCTGGAAGAAATCCCCGAAAGCGCTGCATATTTTCATGCCCAGTGGCGCCGAAGTCTCACTTCTCGGGAACGCCCGGAACACGCGATTCTGGACGGCGTTGCCGGGCAAGGGCATTATGTCGGAACTTTCATCGCATGGACGCAGCTTTCCGACGGCTGGTGGGGCGAGGGCGAAGTCAAATTTTTTATCGACGGCGATCAGGATTTCCCGACGATTTGCGGCACAGGCACGGAAGATTATTTTGGCGGCGCCTGGTGTTTCGGCGACACTTATAGTACGCCGTTTCTGGGCTATCCTTTTTGGCAAAAGGAAGCAGGAAAAGTTCCGAAGCACAGTTTGTATCGCTGGCACGTTTTTGATCCGATTCGGTTTAAAAAGGATTTACGCGTCACCGTTCAGGCGCTTGGTTGGTGGCCAAATAATAAATATCAGCCATTGACCGATGACGTCGCTTCAACAGCTTTTTGGTATCAAACTGAGCCGCACAGTGCGTTTCCGTCCTTGCCTGGCCGCAATGAACGATTCCCGCGATAATAGCTCCTGGCAGAGGTATCGAACGGGCTCGATCTTGCCAAGCACTTCAACGGCTGATGATCGCGAGCAAACCAGAAACGATTTAAAATCTGATGTTACGCACGCGCCGTTTGGCACGCGCGATCAAAGCCCGTGAGCAACTTTTGATTCTCATTAGCTCCGTTCTTCAGAGCGGAGATTTTTAAAGACAGCCGCCCCATCTCTTCCGCCGCGCTGGCGCGGCGGAAGAGATGAAAATGAGCGTTTCGCACGTCACCGGGCTCAAGCCCGGCGCTAATGAAACCATGTTCACGTTTAAGCAACAGGCAATGCGTTGGCATTCGTAAAATCAGTTGAAATAACTGATTTTACGCAGCCAATGTAGAAAATGGAGTACAAAGCTTGCCTTGCTATCCGCTACGCTTTTTCCTAAACTTTTTCGTTAAAGTTCAGAATGCTCCGTTCCTTGTTGGCCGAAGCTGAAAAGCAAAGCAAGCTTTGCACTCCTTACGTTTGCGGAGCGCATGACATCAGTTTAAATTAGACGCTTTCCATAAGAAGGAGCAGTGAATATCGCCGCATAAATCGCAGAACAAAACGGAGCAAAATCATGGCAAGGAACCAAGAAAAAGGCATTTCAGCCGTCAACCAGGAATTCAGCCGCTACGATCAGGTTGAGAAAAAGCAGACCTATCATTTAGCAGAGCATGAGGAAGAAGATCAATACGATGAGGCGTATGAAATCAAGGTCTGCGACATGGCGCAGTTTATTCACGGCGGCGCGGCGGGCAAGGCAAAATTCGCGCAAGAGCTCGGCGCAGCAATGGAGGGCATTGGCTTCGCGATTTTAACGAATCATGACGTAGACGTTAGCCTGTACCGTGAAGGCTTTACAAAAACATGCGAAATTTTCGAAAATACGACGCGCGAACATCGCATGAAGTACAAATCCAAACGCTTTGGCTCAGTCAATCAGGGCTACTTCCCCATGAAAGAGACGACGATCATTCATCCGGATTTGGTGGAAGGGTGGGTTTTTTGCCGTCGCGCTTTTAACCTGGACGCTAAGGCTGACTTTGACGATGCGGCGTTCTGGCCAACGTCCGGCCACGAAGCATTTTTTCGAAAAATCGTCCAGGCTCACGAAGGCTTGATCTTGCCGATTATGCAGAGCATATTACGTTATCTTGACTGTGATCCGCATCTTTATGACGAGCGCTTGACGGGGACGAATTTTGGCTTTCGCCTGAATTATTATCCGCCAATCAACGAGGAAGACGACAAGTCCGGCGCCGGGCGCATGTTGGGGCACGAAGACGTTGATCTTTTCACGATTTTGCCGTCGCAATCGGTGGACGGGCTGCAAGTGCTCAATCGTGAGAATATGAAATGGATTCGTTTGAATCCGCCGGAGGGCAGCATTATTCTCAACACCGGCGATTACATGCAGCGCATTACGAACGACCGCCTGCCTTCGACGACGCATCGCGTGAGCAAGCCGATTGAACCAAGATTGCGCGGCCAGCCTCGGGTGACGTTCCCAATGGCGGTTTATGTGTGGGAAGATGAAACGCTCGAAGTTTTGCCGGGACTTGGGGAGCCGAAATATGCACCGATTTCAGCGTTGGAATTTCATACGAAAACCACGAGCAAGTACTATGGAGACGATTATGCGAAAACGGTCAAATAACGGTTCCTGTAAATTGGCGATAGAGCCGGGATGCAAACTGTAAAAGAAAATTCAATACGCATGTTTTTGTTGCGCCCGGCGGTGCGCTGGGCGCTCTACCTGGTTGGATGGGCCGTTTTTGGCTGGGCGCTGTGGCAGCTTTTCTTGATCAGCGATCTTTATTCCGAAACCCCGATGTATGTTCGCCGCGCCGTATACAGAATCTCGCTCGCGTTTTATCTCTTTGGTTTTTTCGTGCCCGTTATTTTTGCGCTTTCACATCGCTTTTCTTTTGAAAAAAAAGCGTGGTATTGGTCGATTTTGGTTCACGCGATTGCAGCAATTTTGCTCGCGGCCTTGCATGTCTATTTGATGGACTTGTTCATTGACAGACCGAGGCGCATCCCGTCCTTTTTTCCCGGCGCGCCGGGCGTTCCGCCGCGAGGCCAGCTTCGGGGGCAGCAACCTGACGCGTCGTTAATTGTTTTTCTTGCCGTTTTACGAAATCTAAATGCGGCGTTTTTTGGCTATTGGATCGTGCTTGGATTTGCAAACGGGGTCAAATATTATAAGAAATATCAAGAGCGCGCTCTGCACGCAACGCGTCTCGAAACGCAATTGGCAAGTGCGCAATTGCAAGCCTTAAAAGATCAACTTCGGCCCCATTTTCTGTTCAATGCGCTGCATACTTTGTCTTCGCTAATCTATGAGGACGTTCGCGCCGCGGATAAAATGATTCGCCAATTGAGTGATCTTCTGCGGCTCGCTCTGGATAATTCAGGCAGGCAGTTCGTCCCCTTGCGGGAGGAGATCGCGTTCTTAAACCTTTATCTTGAAATTATGAAAACCCGGTTTCAAGATCGATTACAGGCGGAGATTGAAATTGAACCAGACGCGCTTGATTTGCAAGTTCCAAATCTAATTTTGCAGCCGTTGGTAGAAAATGCTATTAAGCACGGCTTTGAACAAGACGGCGGGGGAGGCGTGGTGAAAGTATCCGCCAAAAAACGAGAGGGAAAAGTGCTTGAAATTGCAGTGATTGATTCAGGGCCGGGACTAAAAATACCAGAGTCCGAAGCCTTCGCAAAAGGCGTTGGACTCAAAAACACGGTCGAAAGGCTTGCGCAAATCTATGGGAGTAAACGCTTGCTAACATTGGAAAATCAAGCATCGAAAGGCTTAAAAGTCAAACTCCGCATTCCAATCGAAACAAATCTCTAACACGCATTGCGCGTCACCGGGCTCAAGCTCGGCGCTAATGAAACGATGTTTACGCTTGAGCAACAAACGATGCGTTGACGTGCGAAACATCACTTAAACTTAATCGCTCTCGGATCAATTCCGTTGATTGAAGACCTGCTCTTGAAAATGCGTTTCCGGGATTGCCTGAACCGCATCGGCCAATGCGACCATTTTCAAATATGCGTCTCTTTTTTCCGGTGACGGAGCATCAATGCGGTATTTCCAAAATCGCCACGACGCCGTTGCTGCCGCAGCATATGCGACGCAAGCTTTTAGCGCCGCCTTTTCCACGACCTCCAGCTCTCTCTTCTTTTGATAACCGCCGACCATTGCGCCAAGCTTTTCAATTGAAAATCCATCTTCAGACGAACATAACCCGACTCCGGCCATTCCTATGTCAAAAATCTTGTAATAATTGCAAGCGTCTTCAAAATCGATAATCGCGCTCAGACGATTGTCGTCGAAAAGAATATTGTCATAAAATAAGTCGCCGTGAATGAAGCCTTTCGGCAAGGTTCCGCCAGTCTTTTTTTCATAATTCTTGATCGCACCCCGCAGCCACATCTGAAATTCTTCATGAGAAACATTTTCCAGAACGAAAGGAATCGTCTCCAAATTATAATAATGGTTTTGATCCAAAAAATCTGGCGCTGGAATGGCGTGAAGCTCAGCTAATGCTGCTCCGGCTTGCCTGAGTCGTTCAGCGTTCAAATCGCGAAAGGCGCCGCCGCGGGCATACGTTTTTAACATTATCGGCTGGTTCTTGAATACGACTATTTCTTCGCCGCTTTGGGAGGAAATAACAGAAGTGGACGGAATTTGATTTTGCGAAAGCAGTCTCAGGATTCGCGCCATTTTCCGGACAAGCGCTAATGGCTTGTTATCGAAAACGGTCAAAACAAACTTCGCCGACTGCGTTTTGAGAATGTAGCTGGTGTTGCTTGCTCCGCCCGGCATATGCTCAAACCCCGTAAGGTCGAGACCGTAGATGCGTGCGATTTCATCGACGTCTCGCCGACGCAAGCTGGTGTATAATGCCATACACTTTTCACCTGGCTGCAATGACAAATAAAAAAGGCCGCCCATATGGACGGCCCTTCCTTTCTCCTCAACTCAAAAAAACTAGTCGCCGGAAACAACGCCGCCGGGAGCGTATAAACCGCTGCGCATCAATTCAATGAATTTTTTCTCAGCGTTAGAGAGCACGCGGCCTTTCTTACTGATAATGGCAATTTCGCGCACCATTTTGATGCTGTCAACTTCAAAGAAAGTCAATTTTCCGGCGTGAAGTTCTTCACGAATGGAATTTTCCGGTACAATCGAAACGCCCGTGCCGTTTTCAACAACACGCTTGATGGTTTCGATGTTGTCCAGCGTCATGACAATCTTGGGTTGAACGTGATTTTTGCGAAAGACGCGATCGATAATCTTTCTGGTCGGGATATTTCTCTCGAAGGCGACGTATGGAACATCTTCCAAAGCGTTGATCGGGCAAGGCGATTGAAGCGAAAACTCATTGTCCGGCTTGGCGATCACCACCAGCTTCTCATTCCAGCACGGATGCACGTCCAATTGTCGGTTTTTTTGAGGATGAGCCACGACGCCAAGATGCGCCATATTGCTCAAAACGTCATGATAAATTTCCGCCGCATGGCGATAGCTCAGGTGCAGTTGAACGTCTTGATAGAGAGACATAAAATGCTGAACAAATCGAGGCAAGTCATGCAGACCGATTGTGTAAATGCTTTCCAATTTAATCGTACCTGCAACGATGTTCGAGATTTCATTGATTGAAATTCGAACATCATCGAGCTTCTGCAGAATTTCTTTGCAGGCGTCATAAAAAACTTGCCCGGCCGGCGTCAGCGTCAAGTTCCGTTGTGCACGCTCAATCATCCGGACGCCGTATTCGTTTTCAATGTGGCTGATCTGCTGACTGACGGCGGATTGTGTGAGATGGTTAATTTTCGCCGCTTCGGAAAAAGAATGGAGTTCGACTACGTCGCAAAAGGTCTTCAGTGTTCGTATCTGCATAGTTTTAAGCGATTTGATCGGGTTGATAAAATTAATTAAATTGTTTTATGACCTGCGAATTGATATAATATACGACGTTTCCATGTAAAAACAAGTTAAATTAATACCAAAACATTAGAGAAACTAATTCTCTTTTCTTGAGCTTACCCGCTGTCAAGAGCGACGCTTTTGGTGTATTTTAGAAAATGAGTACAAAATCTGATGCGTCTGGCGGCAAACCGATCACATGCAGGTGGCCTGTCTCAGAACAAACAGACTTTAGCTCAAACACTGTTCATTAAAAAAGATTCTACACAAACGTGCTCTTTACAAGAATAAATTATAAGTAAATTGGTTGCAGGCCTGATCTACATGACTGAACTTGAACTATTGCAGAAAAGTTATGGCGCGATTTTTTCCGAGCGCATTAATTCGCTTCGCATCGCGTCCTACGGTGACCCGACTCAGGAGTATACGGCGGCGAAAACATCTTGTGCGCTGTTTCATTTAACCGGCTGGGAAACCGTCAAAGTCGCCGGGAAAGACGCTTCTTCTCTGCTGCACAGAATCACGATGAACGAAATGCGGAACATGAAGCCGGGTGAAATGATCGTCAACGCCTTGCCCGACGCGAAGGGGAAAGTTGTCGACGCGTTTTTCCAAGTGCTGGGGCAAGACGATATTGAGCTTATCACGGGCGCAGGCAAGGGAAACGTTTTACTCGAATGGATAGATCGGTTTGTGTTTATCGAAGATGTGCAATGTCAAAAAGCTGACAATGATTACGACTACTTTTTGCTGTGCGGTGCAGCAATGCCGTCATTGCTTGCAAACAAGGCACAAAAGTTCCTTGTTTCTCAAGTCGAGATGGACGGCGTTCCGATCACACAATCCGGAGTTGAAGGCTTGTTGCCCGAGGGTGTTCTTTTGAAAGCCCCTCGGGACAAATCGCATCATGTTTTTCGTTACTTGGTTGAAAGCGAAAACTGCCGTCCGGCGGGAAGCACGGCGTATCAAGCTCTTCGCGTGGAGCAAGGCGTTCCGGCTCACGGCTCTGAAATAACGAACGAAGTGAATCCCTACGAAGCCGGATTAAGCAAGTACATCAGCTACACGAAAGGATGCTACACCGGCCAGGAAGTGATTGCACGATTAGACACTTATGATAAAATCAAATTCATTTATTCACGTGTTCGCTGCCGCTTGAAATCAGGATTTGAACAGACTTTGCCCGTTGCCGTTTTTGCAAACGGCAAGGAAGTTGGCGAGTTGACCTCCCTTTGTGAAATTCCAGGACAAGCCGGAGAATATCAGGGGATCGCCAGAATTCGCCGCAAAATCCTGGAGGGCGAGGCGCAATTGACAATCCATTCGGCCAAGGAACCAGCTCCGCTATCCGTTATTGACAGGTAATGAAAATGACTCACGAATTTTAGGAAGACGAGCCAACCTTGAAGCCTAAATTACGGTACGTTGACGTCATCCCGGTCGATACTGATCAAGGCGAAATGTTCGCACTGCGCGATCCGCTGGGAATAGCCGATGAAATGATCGTCGTCAGCAGGACGGCGTTGTTTGTGATGCAATTTATGGATGGTTGTCGCAACATTGAAGAATTGACGTCATCCGCATATATCGCAGGGCAGGCGCAAGTTGAAAAGCGAATGATTCAAGAACTGGTCAGTCGCCTGGACGAGTTATTCTTTTTAGATAATCAAAGCTTTCAGAGGAAGAAGAGCTCTTTGGAAGAAGCGCTGTTGAATGCCGAAGTCCGAGAAGCGCGCCACGCCGGCGTCAGCTATCCAGACAATCGAGATGATTTGCACAAGCGACTTAACAGCTTTTTCAACGCCCAAAATGGTGCGGGGAAGCCTGATGATAGTAAGAAAAAGCTTTCGACGCCCGCTGCGGTCGTCGCGCCGCATATCGATCTTCGTATTGGCGGCGCAGCTTATACGCACGCCTGGCGGAGAATCGCGGAATCCGAACCTGCGGACGTTTACGTTATTCTAGGGACGGGACACGCGGGCTTAAAAGACGTTTTCTCAGTTCTGCCGGTAGATTTTGAAACGCCCCTTGGCGTGACGCCCGTTGATAAAAAATTCATCGCGAATCTGCAAAAAAACTACGACTTCGAATTGTTTAACGACGCCTTCCTCCATGGAACGGAGCATACAATCGAATTTCAAACCGTCTTTCTGCGTCACGCCTTTCCTCAAAGGAAGGTCAAAATCGTTCCCATCTTATGCTCGTTTAGTTTCCAGGCCTTAACGTTCTCCGAATTCAGTCGTGAAAAAGAGCTAATCGCAGCATTTGCCGAAGCGTTGCAGAAAACGATTCGCGATTATGAAGGCACAGTCACCTTGGTAGCGAGCGTCGATCTTTCGCATGTGGGTCCGCGCTACGGGGATCAACACACGATCGATCATAACTTTCTGGCTGAGGTAGAACGACATGATCGCGCGGCGCTCGAGCATATTTCACAGGTTGATGCTGAAGGTTGGTTGAAGACAAATGCGGAAACAAAAGACCGATATCGAATTTGCGGTTTTTCTCCGGTCTATACGATGTTGCAAGTCTGCAACGCCGGTCGCGGCGAAATTTTGAAGTATGAACAGGGCAAAATGGACGACGGCGTTTCGCACGTCAGCTACTGCAGCGCAGTTTTAGAAAATTGAAATGAACTGAAAAGCGGGATTTGAAAGCAGTTTGATCAAAAAGACGGTTCGCTCAGAAGCGACGAAAACAGAATTCTTTCCAGAAACTTATATCAAAAGGTCTTCAAAAATCTTGAAGCTGCTTTCCGATGAGTCGCGGTTGCGCATCATGCTGTATTTAGCAAAAGAAGGAAGGGCCTACGTTAGCGAAATGTGCCACGCGCTGGGCGTCAGCCAAACGAGCTTGAGCCATCATTTATCGCTCCTCAGAAACGCTGACCTGGTTATCACAAGCCGAGACGGCAAGAATATCTACTACGAAATAAACAAACCGCTTTGGCGCGAGATGGGATTGCAATTTTTTACGTATCTCGAGAAAGGCAAGAACATTCAATTTCTTGACAAGTTCGTTATTAAACTGCTTGGCAAGTGAGTTTCCATTTTACGGTAAACGCCATCCTGTCGATGCGTGACAAAAAGTGTTTCATCATCATCATCATCGCTTCGACAAGCATGGCGCTTCCGAAATCACAATTCCGCACCGTTGGTGTTTGCAACAACGCCTTCAGGCAACTCTTCAACGCCTTGGGCTTGCAGCCCCTTGTCTCCTCGGAGAACCGTATATTCTACGCGTTGTCCTTCTTTTAAAGAACGATATCCCGAGCCGTTAATTGCACTGTAATGAACAAATATTTCACCGCCTTGTTCGCGAAAGATAAAGCCATAGCCTTTTGCATTGTTGAACCATTTGACGGTACCGATTTCGCGCTCCTCCAAAGCCAAAATTACCTCCTTCTACGATAATTCGATGGTACTGATTCGACTCTAAAACTTCTTGCGGTTGGCGACCGCAACATGATAATATGTTAAGCTCGAATTATCGAGAATGCGCAAAAGCAAAAGCCAAAATGTCCTGCGAACTTAATGATTTTACAATTCGACGGTAATTATTAATTTTATTGATTTCTTTTCAATCAATCGCCTATGTCAGCAAAAATCGACTGTGAGAACACGGATCGCGCGGAACTTGTGGAGAAATATCTCTTGGGAGGCATGGGGCGAAAAGCGCAAAAGGAGATGGAGTCTCATCTCAAGGAATGTCCGGATTGTTCGGCCGTTCTCAAAGAACAGCAAAAAATCCTGTCGCGATTGACCAAAGCGGCGAGAAAGGCCGGATGGAAACAGGAACAGATCGACGAAATCTCTAATTTTCACAAACGTCGCAGTCTATTTAAAAACATGAACTGGAAGCTGGTCTTGATTATCGCCGGCGTTCTTTTTGCGTTTACGGCAGGCCCGCTTATCTGGAAATCTCAAGACCCTCAATTTCAATTGCAACAACTTGCAGAGCTTGAACTGGAAAGAAGGTTAGACCCAGGCGTGACGGACAGCTCCGGAGCGCTGCAAAACGCCCTCAATTTTCATCAAACGGAACGCCATAACGACGCGCTGCTTGTTTTGAACAAAACTTCCGCTTCGCTGGAAAAGCTTGAATACATTGTCTTTGCTGAACGACTGATTGGCCTGACCTACCTGCATCTCCAAAAGACCGACAGTGCAATGACGCATTTGCACAGCGCACTAAAATCGCCTTCGCCTGCATTGCGACAACGAGCGTTTTGGTTTATTGCTCAGGGCCATCTTTTGGCCGGAAACCGCCAAGGGGCGGAAAGCGCATTACGCAGCGCGGAACAACTCCCCGGGGAATTCAAAACGCTTGCTCAAGAATTACTTTTAAGGCTAAACGAGCTTTAGCAGAAGAAAACTTATTTTTCTGCGTCTTCCGAATTTGTGCGTAACATTCTAACGCAAACCTAAAGTTAGTGATACTCAGCTAAGTCGGCAGGGATGCGTAGACTTAACGCTTAACTTATTGGGACAAAGCATTTTGCCAACCCATTTTTAGCTCCGCCCTCCCGCCAGACTTATCATATGTCACTATCCCAGGAATTATAGAGATCGCAGTAAACATGAAAATCACCTCAGCTCGGGGATAATGAATGAGTACACAAGCGAATTCAAATTCGAAAACAACAAAGACGGCTTCAAAGTCGACTAAGAAAGAAGCCGCGCCAAAGCCGGTCGACCAGGCGTTGCCTAACGGCCTTGGGACAATTCGGGATATTCTGTTGGGAGAATATATTTCTTCCTGGGAGACCAGAATCTCGAAGATGGAAAAGGGCGTTAAGGAACTCATTAGCAAGACAGAATCCAAGCTCGTAGAGTTAGATTCAAAAATGTCTGCGCTTGACAAAGAGCTCAGAGATGAGCTGGAAACGAACTTGTTGGATCTTGAACAAGAAAACGGCGATCTGAGGTCGCTGGTGGAAAAGTTTAAGGAAGACTTGAGCAGCAAGATCAACTCTGTCGAGGGCAACAAAATGGACAGGGACTCGATTGCTGATTTCTTCAGCCAGATTGGACAAAGGGTTCGAGGCGACTAAGTTTCGGCGCCTGCGGCTTTGCAATCGCGGGGTGACAAAGATTTTACAGGCGCCTCTTACTATTTATCGTTCGCTTCTCTTCCATTTCAAATTGTTTTTTGAAAGCACCCAGACGGCCTTTTCACCATGCTCAATTCCAACAGGCACATTGGCGATTATGGCTCTTCCTAAGGTTGGCCGCGCGATAATGCGAAACCCTTCGTCAAAGAACGGGCCTTTGATTCTCAGCGTCTTCCGCCGCTTTGCCTTAACCCTGCCAAGATAGATCGGCCGCTCATTATGGCTTTGCCAGTAAATTCGAGCGGTTTTGTTGAGCGTGTTTTTGATTGTCAGAAAGGCAACGCCGCGAGAGTGGCCGTCATACCTCCCCCCGCCTGATCCGGCGCACCCGCCAATAAAAAGCGCCAGGAATACGATTAGCACACTTTTCATCAATCGCCTCCAAATTTCTTTTGATAAACCTGAAAATTACCAGAGTAACGGCAAGAGGCGTACCATGCCCGATTTATCGCGGAAGCGCATCAAACTCTTCGACAAAACGAATAAGTTTTGTGTGTATCGGCCATCAGATGTTAAGAACATTGACGGACGCTAAAAGCTCAGAACGTCGCGAATCGTCGGCTCAAGCCGCTCTTTTGGCAGGTAAATCGTCTTTTCCAATTGTTCGCTGAACGGAATTGGCATATCCAGACTGGCGATGCGCTTCACGGGAGCGTCGAGCCACGAAAACGCTTGATCGGCGATTACAGACACGATTTCACCGCCAATGCCTCCAGACATATTTGCTTCATGCAAAACGACGGCCCGGCTCGTCTTTTTCACCGAATTCAAGACCAGTTCCTTATCCCACGGCGTCAAACTGCGCAGATCGATCACTTCGATTTCAATGCCTTCCCGGGAAAATTTTTCAGCCGCTTCCATAGCCCAATGAACGGCCAGCCCATACGAGATGATCGTGAGGCGGTCTCCCTCACGCCTGAGTGCGCCCTTGCCGATTTCCGCAGCGTAGAGATTATTCGGAATTGCCGTTTTTTGGCTGCGATAGAGCGCCTTATGTTCCAAAACAAGGACGGGATTCGGGTCTTCCAAAGCCGCGATGGTGAGACCTTTGGCGTCGTAAGGATTGGAAGGCGCGACAAGCTTTAAGCCTGGCGTATGAAAAAACCAGGCTTCGGGAGTCTGCGAATGAAACGGTCCGGCGCCAATATCGCCGCCAAAAGGCAAGCGGATTGTCACGTTTACCGGTTCGCCCCACCGATAGTGCGTCTTGGCGAGATTGTTCACAATTTGATTAAAGCCGCAAGTCACAAAGTCGGCAAATTGCATTTCAACGACGGTTTTCAAACCTTCCAAAGCCAAGCCAAGTGCAGCGCCAATCGCGCCGGATTCGATAATCGGCGTATTCCGAACCCGGCTTTTGCCAAACTCCTCCTGAAACCCTTGCGTGATTTTGAAAACGCCGCCGTATTCGGCAATATCTTGCCCCATAATCAAAATGGATTCGTCTTCGCGCATTTTCTGGCGCAGGCCGTCGCTGATAGCGTCGATGTAGCGCTTTTCCGATTTCCCGGCTTCGCCGTTGCGAGCGACATGAATGGCCGGAGCGTAAACGTCCGACAACTCCTTTTCTACTGTGCTCGTCGGTTTTGGTGCTGCAAACGCTTCTTCCACAGCCTGATTAATTTGCGCTTTAAATTCGTCGGCAATTTCTTCGCGTTCAGCTTGCCCCAGAATCTTGTTCTCGTCAAGGTGCTTTTCGTAGCGTAGCAAAGGATCTTTCTTTTCCCAAAGTTCGAAAAGAGACTTCGGCACGTACTTCGTTCCGGAAGCTTCCTCGTGCCCGCGCATCCGAAAAGTCATTGCTTCAATCAGCGTCGGGCCTTCACCGTTTCTCGCCCGCATTCCGGCTTCTTTGACGGCGCGATGTACAGCCAAAATATCGTTGCCGTCAATTTGAATCCCGGGAACGCCGTAGCCTATTCCTTTGTCGGCCAGCCGCTCACACACAAACTGTTCTCGCGTTGGCGTGGAAAGACCGTAGCCATTGTTTTCAACCAGAAAAATAACAGGCAGTTGCCAAACGGCGGCGAGATTGAGCGCCTCGTGGAAATCGCCTTCGCTCGTTGCACCGTCGCCTGTAAAAGCGAGTGCGACGCGTTTTTCCTTTTTTAGCTGAAAAGCCAAGCCAAAACCGGCGGCGACAGGAAGCATGGCGCCGAGATG
>CAXHAT010000001.1:0-130945 GCA_964014485.1 uncultured Deferribacteres bacterium | reverse complement strand
AAACCAATTTGACGTTGCCGCCAATGGAAAATTTGCTGGTTACTCCTTTGGCGTAACTGACGCCTGCCGCAATTGCGTTAGGGCTGAAAACGTCCGTATCTACGAATCCCTGGTCGTTTTCCGCCCTGATTGTTCCTTGAAGCTCACCGTAATCAACCGAGTGCAGAAAAAAACCAAAAACGCCGTAACGACCTTCGCTGGGACTTAGCGCCATGCTGCCAAAAATATAGTCAATGTCCGCAATCCACTGCACGCGCCCGAAGTTTGCAGTTGCAAAAACTTCCTGGTGCGCCATGGTTGAAGGATTGAAAAAGACGGCGGCGGAATTCCCTTCAACTGCTGTGGCGGCGTCGCCCAGTGCGCTCGCTCTGGCGTCTGTAGGAACGCTGAGAAATTTCATGCCCGTCTGCGCTAATTTCTGGCGATCTTGCGCGAAGAGAGCGGTTGAAGCCAGACAAAAAATCGTGACGGTAAGTATATGTCGTCTTTTCATGATTTCACCAATTATCGCACAATCACAAATTTCTCAACATGCTTTTCGCCGGTTTCATTGTTGGTAATCACTGCAATATAAACGCCGCTGACGATGACTTGCTGAGACGAGGTTAAAGAACTCCAGGTCTCGTCGCCCGTGCCGTCGTCATGCTCGATGGTCTCGACCAATTCACCGGACTCTGTGAAAATTTTGATCGTACAATTTCCGGGGATGTTAAAAAACTTCAATTCATCGCGCTGGTTGCCGCTAAACTTAACTTCATTCGAGGCGGAAATGACAAACGGATTTGGCACGACGCGAATGGAGTCCATGTCGTTGACCGCTGGACGCTTGAGGTTGACCGGATCGTAACTCTGCGTGTAATATCGCGAACTGAGCAAGGCGCCGCCGGGAGTCATGCCCGCACCCGTGTTATCCTCTGCTTTGCCGACCGAGACGATGTAATAGTAATAATCCACTCCGCGAATCGGCGTTCTGTCTTCAAAGCTGCGTTCGGCCGGGCCAGCTTCATGGATCAAAGTATAAGCGCTGTCTACTTCGCTGCGAGCGCGATAAATGCGGAAACCGGCTAAGTTCGAATCATTGTCATCATAAGTTTCCCAGCTTAGTGAAATGCGGTCGCCCTTGCCGTCAATATTGAAAAATTGCGGCGGTTTCGGCGGCCTGGGGATATTCCAGTCGGATTCAAAATTGGCAATGGCGCGACGGAAAGTCTGGAACAAAGAATCCTGTCCTGAAAGCACCCACTCGTTTTTTTCGCGCGCCGTGATTTCGCCATTTTTGTAGCGCACCCCAATATCAGTCGCGACTTCCCGACTGATTCCCGAGACCGCTTCGGCCAAAACGATGCGAATGCTTTGTCCCGGCTCGAGCGTGTAAGGGCCGTAGCCGTTCATGTTTGAGAATCCTCCCGGCGTGCCAAGCGCCGGATCACCGGTTGGTTCAGCGAAATTCCCGCTGGGCTCAACAACGTCAACATGGCGCGGAGACTTGTGTCCGGCTTCCATCCATTCGTATTCGCGCGTCATTTTAACTTGATCGAAAGCGCTGTTGCCGGAGGTTAAATCGTGGTCTGAGCTTTCCCAGATTGTCGTCGCAGGCTGAGACGGATCGTCAACTTGCTCCGCCGCTGATTTATCGGCGTGCAGCGTCACAACGCCGACGAATTGCGGCGAGCCCAAACGTCCGATGGTGTCAGCGTCCGCAACAAAGCCGGGTCCGTCCGGCGCCCAAATAGGCGCGCCCAGGTTGTCATAGGCAGTGAACGGCGGGTAGTGTCCGTGGTAGGTGATTTGTGCGCGGAATTGCTCGTCCGACGGATCTTCTTTCACGCCGTCGCCGCGCGTATCGAGCATGGAATTAATGCCCCAGCCCGTGGCGTTGCCAATCACGTAGCGCGTTTGGCGAGCGACGGACCAGCGATAATGAAAAAAGAAATAGACGCCTTCGAGCGTTTGGTTCGGCAATTCGATGTCGTCGTCCGCGTCCGTATTTCCGGTATTCGTAAAAGTATAATCGTAAACAATGTAGTTGTCGTGGTATTGCTGGCCAAATTGAAAAATCTTGCGCTCCATTGTAACGCCGAGCTGAGAATTGGTCACATTCACGATCATGCGATCCGGCACGAGCGCTTCGTCGACGTCGTCATTATCAACGGGCAAATCAAAGCTCTGCAATGCGTCGACGGCGACTTCCGGCGGGGAAAACTGGCTGGTCATTCTGAATTCAATTGGGAAAAACTCTCCGTCGCCGGAAACGCGCGGCCCAACATGGACGACTTTGTGCGGAAACGCATTGCCGTTCTCGTCAGTGAAATCTTTTGCGCCGATCCACATTGCCTTGGCCGCTTTCGAATCCTGAAATTCGTAAATAGCCGGCCAACGCAAGCCGTATTGTTGAACTTTCAACAGCCCTTCCTCGATTTCGCAACCGATTTCAGAGTACCAATCATGCAAGGAACCGACGGCCATCCATTTGGATGCGAATTGCGCGGAGGCGGCGTCTGGGAGCATACTGAATGCTGTGAACAGTACGCAGTAATAAAGTCGTTTTTTCATTTTCTGTAACAACTTCAGTTTAGCGAATATCAAAATTCAGCTTCACGCCCCAAAAAATATCGCGCGGATTGAGGAACGTGAAGAAAGTTTGATTAGGCATGTCGATATAGGCGTTCGCCTTTACATTCGCATCATTGGGAGCAGTTTCATTGTAAGGTTGGTATCGTACGTTGCGAAAATCGCCGGGGCGATCGTTGCCGGGGATGTTATTGTACGGAAGCTCATTGCCGATTTTCTCCGGCAAGTGCAACGACTGCATGTAAGCGTCAAAATCCTGACCGTCGACGAAGCCGTATTGTGACATGTACTTATAGTTTAATGCGTTTCGCATATCCATGAAAAATTGCAGTTCTGCGCCGCCCAACCTGAAATTTTTATTCAAACGCAAGTTGACGTTCTGAAAATCTTTCCACTGCACATTGTTGACGACCCCGGGGTTGCTGGCGCCGCCGCCGCCGAACCAGGTGAAATAAAACCCGGCTCGCCAATCACCGAGAACATTCAACGTCCAATCGCCTAGAATGTGATGCCCCAGAATTTGCGGGCCGAATTTAACCGGAGTGAAGATATCGATGTTCGCGCGTGCAAACGGACGGGAGACGGGCTTGATTTGATATAGCGGAGAAGTGTTTCGTTCAATTTCACGCTGCGTCGCCGGGTTTTCTGAATTTGCCGGAAAACCAAAAAAGCCGCGCGTTTCCACCATCATGGTGTAATTCACAAAGCCGCGAACCCATCTGCCGCGATTTTTTCGGATCGTCAGTTCAAAGCCTCGAATATCTTCATAAAAGTTCGGCTCTGTGACTTGATAATTGACGGAATTATCGCGGCTTGAGTAACGCACCAAACGTGGTTGCAGTGAGATGTCTTTGTAATAACCGGCAAGACGAACAAGGAATTGATCAAATAGATTGTGCTCATACCCAAGCTCGTAGGCGACCGTTTTTTCCAACGGATTATTGGGGTCGGCGAGGCGCGTCACAGCATTGTTGTCCGAAAATCTACGTAACAGAAAAAGGTTTTCCGGAATGGGCAACTGTCGGAAGTGACCGTAGTTGAAAAACATTTTGCTGTTCGTGGAGATCGGAAAAGCGACCCCGAGACGAGGGCTCAAGTTGATTTGTCTTTTGGTCGGTTCTTTCGTTAAAAGAGTATCGATGCCAAGAGAAAACTTTGAGCTGAAAGCGGGGTTGTAGGCGTCGTAAACAAACCATTCCGTGTTTGGATCGGAAACGTCGAGACGAAGGCCGAGATTTGCGATCATGCCCTCAAATTCGAGCTTGTCTTGTACGTAGAAGGCGCCGCGAATCGGATAGTTGTGCCATTTCGAACGTGAGCGCCCGGACGGTAGAAAGGCGTCGACGGAGGCGTAATCAACGTTATTGTCGGTGACGGTAAACTCGAATCCGGTTTTAATGTAATTATAACGATCAATCTGGCTGCTGAAATCCACTCGTCCGTTATAAACCGCAACGATGCTGCTGTCGCGGGAATTACTAAAACCGACCGACATACGCAGGCCGTTGATCCCGGTGCTTGGATCCGGCGTAAAACCGAACGGCGCTTCATCGACTAAAAGATTGTTGCCAAAAAGATAGACTCTCGACGTATCGCGCAATGCGCCGGGGTTGGTGCTGTAGCGGGATTCGAAACGGGAAACCGTGGCTTCGAGAAAGGATTTTGAACTCAAAACGTGCGTGTATTTTGCGCCGACATTGTTCCGCTTAATCGTGCTTGGCGCCCAATAATCATTGGTGAAAATGCGCGCTTCTATAAAACTGACGCGATCTAGGTTGTTGGCGATGCTTTCCGGCGAGCGGTAAATTCCCGGCAGTCCGGCGTTATTGGTGTTGGTGCCCGTAGATTGCGCCAGCAGGCCCTCAATCATGAGTTTCTTGCCTGCGCCGATGTCCGAAGTGATTTTCAGTTGGCCGGTATAATCGCGATAAGCGTCGTCGGAAAGGGGCAAAAGATAAGCGTTTTGCGCCCGACGATATGACGCGATAAATCGAAGGTTCCCCAGTTTTTTACTGATTGCAGGAACGGGGCCGCTCAAGCTCATGTCCGCGTCGTAATCCGGAATGGCGATGTCAAGTTTCTTGCGATGCTGCCAAAGATAGAGTCTTTGTGCTGCGGCGGGAGTCAGGTCATTGTTTGGATCGTTGTCTTCAAGGGTGCGCTGCGAAATGATGTTCCACCCCTCAAATTCCGGGTATTGTTGCTGCGTGAAAAGATCCCACGCGCCGTTGTTGGTGCCGGTCCACGCAACGGCTTCGTCTACGTAGGGCCGGACATAGTATGAGTTCAAATCATTGATTGGCTCGCCAAAATGTTTTTGCCCCGGCGGACGATAGCGCGACTGCATGCTGAAAGTGTACCGATCCGGGCTGCCTTCCTTTGTAACAATATTTACCAAGCCGGAGCGAATATTTCCGTGTTCGGCGTTAAATCCGCCGGTTTGAATTTGGATTTCCTGAATGGCGGTGTAAGAGACGCTGGTGAAAGGAGTGTTATCGCGTTCATCGCGCAACGTCACGCCGTTGAGAACCAGCGCCGTTTCATTCGAGCCGCCGCCCCGAATTGAAAGACCGCGTACGCCCGCCTGCAGGCTGACAACGCTGGCGACATTGACCACGGGCAGGTCTTCAATATCTTCAACGCTCAAGTTCGCCTGGCTGGAAGAGATGTCTTGCACGACAACGGGACGTTCTGCAATTACAACAACTTCTTCGGATTGCAAGGCTTCTTCTTGCAGAGAAACATCCAAAGTAGTGGTTAAATCAATTTTGACGATGACATTGCTGAAGCGAGCGACGGCGTAACCGATAAAGCTTGCTCTGACAGTATGGGAACCGGGCGGGACGTTGAGGATGGCGTAGTAGCCTTCGATGTTGGTTGCGGCGCCGAGATTGGTGCCTTCAACAACGATATTGACGCCGGGCAGAGGTTCGCCGGTTTTCGCATCTTTGACTGTTCCAGCAATTTTTCCAGTCGTCCCGGCGAAGAGTTGTGAAGCGAAGAGTAAAAAGAAACTCAAACGTATGAAGGCTTTTTGCATAATGCGCCTCACGAAACACGAGCTTTTTGTTGTGGTCTTTGGTTTAAGCGGCTTTTTCTGTAATCTTCTTTAGCGCTGGCAGTGAGAAGTCGTAACTTTAATAAACACTTAGGACTTCCGGCGTGGAATGTCAAGGAGAATTTTACAGGGCTTTTAAAAATGCCGACACAGATGGTTTGTTTTTAAAACAAACCGATGCGCGTTTAATTGCAGTTAATGCGCAGTAAAAACATAGGATTTCGAGTAATTGAGTGTGAGTTGGCGGTTTTTAGGTAGCTCGGGTTAAACCACTCTTCAAAAAAAACAATTTGTGATGGGAGTTTGGCGTAATGTTAGTTTGTTTGGAAAACTTACTGGTGGCGTCTATTCCGGATAAACCGAATCAATGACCAATGATGCGCAGCCAAGCAGCATCGCGTTCGATCCAAAGCTTCCAGTCCGTATTTCCACAGCCTCAACCGGCGCTCGCAAAATGCCGTCAAGTATACATCGCCGCACTTCTTCGGGAAGAAGCGTTGTGTCATAGAATAGGGGGCCGTGCAAAACCAGGAGCGGAGGATTGAAAGCGTAGAGCATATTCGTACAAACGCTGCCCAGAAGCGATCCGTATAGCTTTAGCAAATGCAGCCCCAGGGGATCTCCGGCTTCAGCAGCCTTAGCGAATTCCGAAATGTCGGAGGTCTCGCTCAGGTCGGTTTTCCAGCCTTCACGAACCCCGCGTTTCATGGCCGCCAAAACATTGGCTTGTGACAGCACGTCGCCCCAGTCTCTCGGGTGGCCGTTAATCAATAATGAGCGGACGTCAAGAAAGCCGAGGTTCAGCTCGTTGTACCCGATTTCCCCGGCGCTTGAAGTGGCGCCGCGTAAGAGTTTGCCGTTCGCTACAACGCCGGCGCCGATGCCGTTGCCGGCCCAAAGGCAAATCAAGTCACGAGCGCCTTTTCCCGCTCCATATTTGAATTCTCCCAGCGTTAACGCTTTGACGTCGTTATCCAGAGCAACCGGCTTATTGAATGCATTTTCCAGAAACTCTGCGATTGGAAAGCCTTGCCAGCTTTTGTGCTCCGTCTCCCGTAATCTGCGATTTTTTTCTGAAGGCACGCCGGGAACGCCAACGCCAAGCCCTATAATTTTTTCTACTGGAATATCGAATTTAAGGATGAGCCGTTCAAGGGCGTGCTGCGCTTCCAAAAGAACTTCTTCCAGGTCAGTCCCCGGTGTGTAATTCAGCGTTCTTGCTTCGAGAAGCTGTAGATTCAGAGCAAACAAGCCGACCTTGGCAAAATCCCTGTCAAGCTGTAGCGCCAGAATATACCCTGCGTTAGGATTAACGCTCAACAGAATTTCCCGCCGCCCGCCGCGATCAGTTGATGCGCCTTTGCCGACTTCTATAACGTAACCTGAAGTGAGCAGCGCATTGGCGATTTGCGTCAAAGTGGCGCGGGAGCTGTTCAGGATTCTCGCCAGGTGCGCGCGAGAAATGGGGCCGATTTCACATATCTTGCGGAATACGCGGATTTCAGAAGGTTTGGCAATCATTGAAATATTTGGCAAGCTTTCAGGATTTTTGAAAGGCGAAAATCCCGAACGCCGCTGATTTAGAGCGTTAGACCCCGCCAACCCAAATAACTTGACAATACTTTGACCCGTGTGTATCTTGAGCCGTTTTTTACAGTCCTGCCGCGACTGGCTGCCTGTTTTTTATTCACTTAACCGAAGGAGAAATCTATGAAGAAGCGTCAATTCGTGCGCTGGGGCGCAAGTCTTGTCTGTCTCGTTCTCATGGGTTTTGTCAATTCATCCGCGTTGGCGCAAAAAGCCACGATTACCGGGACCGTCACAGACGCACAGTCCGGTGAAGCTTTACCTGGAGCAAATGTTGTTGTGAGACTCGCCGGAACACAAGGCGCGCCAAGCGGGGCCGCGTCCGGCGCTGACGGATCGTTTACCGTAAAAAATCTTGATCCCGGGACTTACTTCATTGAAATTTCTTTTATCGGCTACGGAGCCAAAACGTTCGAAAGCGTTTCATTAGCCGCGGGCGAGACCAAAACCATTGACGGCGCACTTGAACTTACCGGCATTTTTGCTAATGCCATTTCCGTTTCCGCCTCCCGTCGTCCGGAAAAAACGCTTGAAGCGCCTGCTTCAATTTCGGTGATCAGTTCATCCGAAATGCGTTCGCAAGTCGGATTGTCTTCGGTGAGCATCCTAAAGAACACCGCAAGCATTGACGTAGCGGAGACAGGCATTGACCGCAAGGAAGTCGTTCTTCGCGGTTTCAACAATGCTTTTTCCGGCGCAACCTACATTTTGACCGACTATCGCCAGACCGCCGTCCCGTCCCTCGGCGTCAACGCTCACTCAATTATGCCAAACATGACGGTTGATCTCGACAAAATTGAGATCGTTCGCGGCCCAGGCTCAGCGCTCTACGGCCCCGGCGTAACCAACGGCGTTATTCACTACATCACCAAAGATCCTTTCACGTATCCCGGCACCACGGTTTCACTAAGCGGCGGCGAACGGTCTTTGTTTTCAGGCGCTTTTCGTCATGCCGGAACCGCGGGTGAATCTTTTGGCTACAAAGTAACCGCTCAGTACGCTCAGGCGAACGACTGGGAACTCGACCCGAATGATTCCGATGACTTGATGAACTATAACCCGTACGATCCAGACGATCTCGATAATACTGAAAAGCGGCCGCGTAATTACGACTATCAAAAATATAATGTTAACGCCAGTTTACAGTATCGTTTCACGCCGTCAACGTCGATTACGGCAAACGGCGGCACGGCGCGGCTGACTTCAACCTTTTTAACCGGCGTCGGCACTGCGCTGGGTGACGGGTTTGGTTATGATTATGGTCAGATTCGTCTGCAAAGCGGGCGACTTTTCGCACAAGCTTACTTGAATAGAAACAGCAGCGGCGATTCATCTTTTGTTTACGGCACAGGCGACCCCATCGTTGATTTTTCCACGCAATTTAACGCGCAAGCACAGTACGATTTTGATCTCGGCAGCAAGGAAAATATCATCGTCGGCGTGGACTACGACCGGTCAGAGCCGGATACGGAAGGCACGATTTTCGGGCGCAACGAAGATGATGACACCATAAATGAATTTGGCGCTTATGTGCAGTCGCTGACACGCGTTTCATCAAAATTTGACTTCACGGCGGCCTTGCGCGCAGACCACCACAATATTTTTGATGAATGGCAGTTCTCCCCGCGGGTTGCAGCGGTATTCAAACCCAATGCACAAAGTTCTTTTCGCGCAACATATAACCGCGCCTTCTCATCGCCAGGAAACACGACCGTTTTTCTTGATATTGTCGCAGCTCAACTTGGCGGCCTGATAAATGTTCGCGGACGCGGCGTAAGAGACGGATATACCTGGATGCGCAATCCGGATTTTGTTCCACTATTTGGTTCTGATCTAGTCGCGCGAACCATAAGCCCAAATCCGGCGGCGGCTGGAATCGCCGTTCCGCCGGCGCAGCCTTTAGGGCCGAACATTCTTGGCGATACCTACCAGGCGATTTATGATAATTTATCCACAGTCCCTATTCCGCTGCTTCGCAATCTGCTGCCGCCGCCTCTAAACGATCCCGACGTCGTTTCGGATGATGCTATTAATCTCTTTATTGGATTGCTAAATCCGGCTTTGACTCAGGTCGAAGGAACGACGGCGGGCGTCATGGGCATTCCTGATTTGACGACCGGGGATGTGAAGTTTGTCACGGACGTCAGTGACGTTCCGCCCCTTAAACAAACAACCAGCCAGGTGTTCGAAATTGGCTACAAAGGTTTGATCAAGGACAAATTCCTTTTCGCTTCCGACTTTTATGTTGTGCAAAGCAAAAATTTTGTTGGGCCGCTTTTGCCGGAAACGCCGCTTGTATATGTTCCAAATTTCGCAGCGGATTTGAGTGCGGCCATTGCGACGGGCGTTGAAAATAATACAATTTTAGCGAATGCATTAGAAGCGGCGGGACTCACAGCGGAAGGCGCCGGCGAAGTTATCGCCGGGCTGGCGGCGGATTTGTTGCCCGATGCGGAGACGCCAGTAGCGATTGTCGTTCCCAACGAAAATGATCTTGGCGTAGGGCAAGTTCCTGAGTTTATGCTCTCTTACCGCAATTTCGGCGAGGTGACTTTTTGGGGACTTGATCTCGCCGCTCAATATTTTGCCAACAGCGAACTTCGCTTTTTCGGCAACGCCTCGATCGTGAGCGACGATTTTTTTGACAACGAAGAACTCGAAGAGACCGATACGAATTTGGCGGTCGCGCTGAATGCGCCGACGCTGAAAATTAAAGGCGGCTTTTCATATGACAAGCCGAACAGTTTCAGCTTTGGAGGTTCTGGGCGTTACGTCAAAGGATTTCCAGTCCGCTCCGGTCCATACTCCGGCGAGATTGACAAATACTTCCTGGTTGATCTCAACGTCGGCTATGATTTGGCCAACGTAGCGCAAGGACTTCGTTTTGACGTCTCGGTTTCGAATGTGTTCGACGACAAACACCGCGAATTTATCGGTGCGCCGAGAATTGGCCGCCTTGCCATGGGACGCTTTACGATGACTTTCTAAGCGGTTCAAAGCTGACGCGAATGAGACTCGATTGGCTTGTTGGCTCCGATGCTCTTGTGCTTATGAGTGATTCTTTTCGGAGTGCGACGATTCATCGTCGCCAGCGATGACAGGCGCCCCAAAACGCTGAAGCGTTTGACTCCGAAGTTATTTCCTGGTCAAGACCGCAAACGCTGATAAGTCGATTCTCAAAAATCGAAGCCATCTTCACACAAAAAAAGCCACGTCATGCGTGGCTTTTTTTATACAAGTTCTGCTTATCCAAAGGTCACAGTATTTAGAATGGTCGATCAAACAACGTAGACCGCCCCGAGCGTTTTTCGTATTTTAAATCACGCAATTGCGGCGCTTTGGCGTTGATGCGAAAGTAGAATCCGCTGGCGGCGCCGGTTGGCGTCCAATTGACCGAAAACTCCCAGCAATGCAATTCGCGACGGATCGACCAGTTTTGACCGTCCATTTGCAACTTTTGTAAATCAAAATTACCGCGAAATTGTACCCGCCAGTTTTTGGTCAGCCCGACGTCAACGTTGGAAATATTGAGATTTGCTCGCTTGCTGGGGTTGAGGGGATTGAACTTGCTCAGGCTGTACGAAAGCGAAAAACTCGCCCGCCATGAAACGCCTTCGCTGGCAAAAGACTGTTGCCGTCCGCCCTCGAAACGATTGAAGTTATTGCCGAAACCGCCGCCATAGTCATCAATATAAGGGGGCGGCTCCGTCGTCGAAGCTTCAACGCCGCCGGTTGACTTGCCTTTTAAAGTGAGGCGGGATGTTATGGACAAATTTGTCAGCCGCAGAAACCCGCCCTTGAGTAAACTTCTGCCCGCCCACAAATAGCTGTCCAACTCCACGCCGGTGGAATCATCAAACTGGTAGGGACTGTGCGACATGTTGACGCTTAGACTGAGATTGTTAATCGGGTTTGCGCTGAGTGAGGTGGAAAGATTACTCAATCTTTTGCGTTCGGCGGCGAAGTTATAGGCCGAGCCAAAACGCACATTGAAAAGATTAAACTTCTTTTCTTTCCCTTCCTTGTTTTCGGTTTTCATTTGGAACAAATTATCAACCGAAAAACTCATGCCGGCAATCTGCGTGGAAGGCGTTCGAGAGCCGCCCGTGTTGGCGAATCGGTCGCCTTGCAACGTATCGCCGTTTGCGTCGACGTAATTCTGAAAATAGCCCCAGCGTTCGGAAGAAAAATCCGGCTGATAATTTAAGCTGATGCTCGGCGTCACGACGTGTCGCACCGCCTTGATCGGCCCAATGCTCGGCGAGAACATGCCGTAGAGCTTTGTGTTGCCGGAAAGTGCGTAATTAAACAGATGCCGGACGAAAAAACCCTTGTCAAATTCTCCGCTGACGAGTCCGGTCGAGTCTTCATAAATCTGCGTCCTGTCGAAAAAATCCTGATCGACGGCGAGGCGCTGATTCAACGAAAGCCAGCCAAAAAACTTGTTGGGCGAATTTAACCGCAGATTGAAGTCGTTGGAAGCGAAGGATTTTGTGTCCTCAGTGAAAATCGAATCGATCTCCGTGTCCGGCGTTCGGTTGAATTGGCTCTGCGCATTTGTCCGAAAGCCAAAATAAATATTTTCATACCATTTTGCTTTTTGATTGGAACTGGCTGAAGCGCTCGTTGCGCCGCCAAGTCCGTAGCCTTGATTTGCTCCGGGCTTCTTTCGGGCGAAAATGGCGCGTTCACTGAAATTAAAAGTCAGACGTGGAAGACTGCGCACAATTCGTCCGCTCTCAGTATCGCGCGTCTCGGAAAGGTTGAGCGACATGTTAGAGCGTAGAGATTTCCAGCGTTTTGTGTAGGTCGCTTGGGAGCTGATTTCACGCTGAAGGCGCTCGTCCTGATCGAGGCTGAAAGTACGAAGGAAAGAATTGTCATTGACAAAATTGGCGCTGACGTTAAAAGATGAAGACTTGTTGATTTCCTGACTGTGATTGACGCGAACATTCCAGGTGCGCTGGTTTCTGCCGGTGCTTGCAAAGTTCTTTCGCGTTAACGAGCCTGAAATGCTGCCGCGAAAATGATAGCGCCAATTGTAATTGAAATTGCCGTTCATGATCCAGCCGGATTTTTCAAAAAAATCGGCGGTCAGGCGCGCATCCATGTAATCGCTGATCGCCCAGTAATAACCCAAGTCCCGCAAGGAGCGCCCTTCGTCTGAAGTCTGACCATATTTCGGAATAATGATGCCGCTGCGCCGCCCGGTCTCGGTCGGAAACATGCCAAACGGCAAAGCCAACACTGGAATTTGGCCAAAAAACAAGACAATCGGTTTGGCGATAATTCGCTCGCCCTCGATGAGCTTCATTTTTTGCGCCCAAAAATGAAAATGCGGGCTGTCTTCCTTGTCGCAAGTCGTGAAGGTGCCGCCGCGAACGTTGAAAACTTTTTCAGAAACGCGCTTGATTGCATCGCCGGTGAAGTGCCCGCCTTCCATTTTCGTCCGCCCGCGAACGATGCGGCCGCGCTGCGTTTCAAAGTTGAACTCCATTTTGTCGCCGACAATCCGTTCGTTGCCCTCGATCAAAACCGGGTGGCCGACGACGTGCACTTCAAAACTGTCAAGCTCAGCAAGGGCGAGAGAGTCCTGGCTTGTGGTCAGCGTTTCCGCAACGGCCTCGGCGATGAGCATCTTGTTCGGCATATCGACAAATATGCGTCCGGCTTCAATGGTGATTTCCTTGTATTTTACAATTGCGTCGCCGGTAAGAACAGACCTTTGCGTGATAAAATCAGTATAGATGGATCGGGCGTCGTAAGATACTGGTGCATCGAGCCCGCTGCTGGCAGGATTTATGACGGCCAAATTGGAGTCCGCGGAGGCTTGGCCGCGACCGTTTGTCAGGGATAGCGTTTTCGTTGAGTCTGTTTGGGCGAAGAGTTCTGAAGAAAACATGAAAATTATACAAACTAAAGTTTGAACTACAAACGACGGAGTTCGCTTCAACTCTGATTTCAGCGAAAGCACAGTGGTTTGTAGTTCAGCCTTCAGGCTGTTTTTGGGGAAGCCCCAGTTGCTCGTGTGAAGACGATTGTGTGAAAACAAATTCATACATCCTTGTTTTCAGCGTATTTTTTCCATAGCTGCTTCAGTCTGTTTAGAATCGTCTCCTCTTGCCCTCTTCCGGTAGGCTGGTAATAAATTTTTCCCTGCAAATTTTCCGGCAAATAGTCTTCCTCTACAAATCCGCCG
Organism: uncultured Deferribacteres bacterium; assembly: GCA_964014485.1. Taxonomy (GTDB): domain Bacteria; phylum Zhuqueibacterota; class Zhuqueibacteria; order Zhuqueibacterales; family Geothermadaptataceae; genus CAXHAT01. The sequence continues at coordinate 117,530 of CAXHAT010000001.1, read as the reverse complement.
GGGTGGTCGTGCGGATATTGATAATCTTTGCCATAGCCTTGCTCCGCCATGAATTTTGTCGGCGCGTTCCGAATATGCATCGGGATAGGCGCGACGGCTTTTGTCTGCAAATCTTCTTTCGCCGCTTTTAGTGCGACATAACTGGCGTTGCTTTTCGGCGCCGAAGCCAAATAGGTTGTCGCTTGCGCAAGAACGAGCTGCGCTTCCGGCATGCCAATCGCATGGACGGCCTGATAAGCTGAAGTCGCAAGCACAAGAGCCTGCGGATCGGCGTTGCCAATATCCTCACTCGCCAAAATAATCAAACGTCGCGCGATGAATAACGGTTCCTCGCCGCCTTCAAGCATACGCGCTAAATAATGCAAACCCGCGTTTGGATCGCTGCCGCGAATGCTTTTGATGAATGCTGAAATCGTGTCGTAGTGCGAATCGGCGTTTTTGTCGTAGCGCGATGTTTTGCGCTGAAAAACGGAATTCACAGCTTTAAGAGAAATGCGCCGAACACCGTCGTCCGATTTCTTGGTTAAGAACGCCGCCAATTCCAAGCCGTTAATCAATTCGCGAGCGTCGCCGTTGGCCAGTTGTGTAATGCCTTTCGCCGCGGTTTTCTCAATTTCAATCGGTTCGCCATGCTTCGAAAAATAGGCTTCTGAAGCCGCCGCTAACAGCTCGTGCATTGCTTCGTCTGACAGCGATTTCAAAGTATAGACGCGGCAGCGGGAAAGAAGGGCTGAAATCACTTCAAAAGAAGGATTCTCCGTCGTCGCACCGATCAAAACGACTGTTCCGCGCTCAACGCTGTGCAAAAGCGCGTCTTGCTGCGCTTTGTTAAAGCGATGGATCTCGTCGATGAAAAGAATCGTGCTGCGGCCCAAGCTCTTGTTCGCATCGCCTTTTTTGAGCGCCTCGCGCACGTCCGCAACGCCGCTGGTGACGGCGCTTAATTCGATTAACTCAGCGTCGCAAGCATTAGCGAAAATCCGGGCGAGCGTCGTTTTTCCAACGCCGGGCGGCCCCCAAAAGATCATGGAAATCGGCTGTTTGTTTTCCAACAATCCGGCAATCGGCGCATTCTCGCCGACGAGATGCTCCTGCCCAAAAAACGTCGCCAAATCCCTGGGACGCATGAAATCGGCGAGCGGCTTGTCTTTTTCCGCCTGTTCCTTGCCAATATTGTCGAATAAATCCATAGGCCAAACTCAATATTTTTGAACTTCAAATATAGAAAACGGCGGCAAATAAAAAAGCCCTCAATGTCTGAGGGCTTTTGAAATACTACGAAGGTAGCGGCGTATTGCTATACGCCCTACATTTGGTGTGCTAATTTTATGAAGCGTTTACTATTCGTCGTCATCCTCGGTTTCGGAGCGGCGTTCGTAGAGTCTTTTCTCGATAAATAATTCAACGATCACGGAATCCAAACGCCCGCGATCCGCTTCATCGCGGAGTATTGCCAGACTCTTTTCAATCGGGACGGCTTTTTTGTACGGGCGATCCGAAGCAGTCAAAGCGTCATAAACGTCACTTACCGCCATGATCCTGCCGCGAAGAGGAATTTGATCCCCAACGAGTCCGCGCGGGTAGCCGCTGCCATCGAGCATCTCATGATGCGCCGCGGCGAATTTGGGTATATTTTCCAAATCTTTGGTAAATGGAATGTTTTCAAGAATCGACAACGTCTGGTCGACGTGAGATTGGATTTCGCGATATTCTGCGTTGGTTAAGTTGCCGCGAATCACGGAAAGATTTTCATACTCAACCGGCGTTAAAAAGTAATGCGTTTCGCCATTCAGATCAACATAGGTTTTTTCCGCGATTTCCTTGAGGCGAGTGCGGTCATCTTCCTGCAAAAAGCCGGGCAGATTGATCCGTTTCAGGAAAATGAGATCGTCGTCAATTTGTGTAATTCTATTGGCGCAGGCGCCGTTAACGCCGTTTAGAGGAGCGTGCCCGTTCGTTTGACGGCTCGTATTTGCCGAAACCGGCTCTTCGTTTCGAATGATTTCAAGCGATTTGATAAAAGCGAAGCGCGTTGCAATCGCTTCCATCTTCTCATCGGTGAGCTTGTTGCGCTTTTCCAACACAGATTCTCGCACGCCAATCTTTCCGATGTCGTGCAGCCAGCCCGCCATGCGCATTTCTTCAATTTCCTGGGCGGAATAGCTGACGTCTTTTAACGGTCCTTTCTCAACTTCATTGATCGCTTCCATGATGCGAACGCAATATTTTGCCACGCGCCCGGAATGACCTGCGGTGTGCGGACTTCGAGCATCGATCGCTCGGGCTGAATAACGAACAAGAGATCGAAACAGATTTTTGATTTCTTCAATGAGTTTGGCGTTACGGATCGCGACCGCCGCTTGGCTTGCGATGGAGTGGATGAGGGTTTCGTATTCGGGTTTAAAAGGGATGACTTTTTTATTTTCGTCGAGGGAATTGATCAATTGCAGCACGCCAATAATGTCATCTTCATGGTCGCGCATTGGAACGATCAACATCGATTTTGTGCGATAGTCAAAGCGGTTGTCGAAATCTTTGTTGAGGCGATATTCTACTGTCGGCGGAATCAAGTAAGCGTCGTCCAAATTCAGGATGGTGCCGGTAATCGCAACATAGCCGCCGATGCTTTCTTTTGTCAAAGGCAAGTATGAAGAACGAAAGCCGTTTTGGCCGCCGCTGGGCGCCTTGCCGCGCAGGGACTCCGTTTGCGCGACAATGAAATTGAGCTTGTCGCCCTCGCGTATGTAGAGACTGCCGCCGTCGGCGTTGGTAAAATGGCGCGCTTCTTCAACGATCATTTCGAGCAGTCTTTTCAGATTGTGCTCGCTCGAAAGCGCGATGCCGATTCTGTTCAGCCGTGAAATCTGGCCTTCCAAAAGCTTGTTTTTATGAGTTTTGGAAAGAGGCTGCGTTTTTTGGGGAAGGGCTAATACTCGATTAGTTTCCATAGCATTTCTCACCTGTTGCGCGATCACAGAAGACCACAGTTGTTTTTTCAAAGGGTGACGCAGATTCATTACAGTAATGATTTATCAAAATGCTGCGCCGCGGACAGGATGTTTCAGGTTTAGAAGTCGCCAGACCAACCACATCCTTTTGGAGTCAGGCTGGAAAAGATCGTTAAGCGGGCCTGGTTCAAGCGTCGGGTCAAAATGTTGCTGGGCCGTCACAAAAAGAGCAGCGAATATAAAAAACAAACTCAGGTGGAACAAGAAAATCTTACGAGAATAGCGCCGCGGCACATCAGTGAAATGTACAAATGCGACGGTGAAGTTGCGGAACCTGAGCCTGCTCTTAAATTGCAGAAAATTAAACTTTCTGCAAACGGCCGGAAAAATTCAAAGCTAAACGAGACCGTCGAAAAAGCCGCCCTCGTGTCATTCTAAAAATAATCTTTGTTATCGTTCGGTACGGATTACGCTCAAAGTTCAAGGTTTAAAATAAAAAACTGATGTTACACGCGGCAACGCATAGCCTAAATCTCGGGGCAAATTTTGTCTCATTAGCGCCAGGCTGAAGGATACTGTTGGCGAATTCCAAAGACTGACCCCAAAGGGGTCGAATGTAATAGCGAAGGGCGAAGCCCTGGGGAAAAACGCCAACAGTATCCTGAAGAACGGAGCTAATAAGAATCAATAGTTGCCTACGTGCTTTGATCACGCACGCCAAACGAGACGCGGTAACATCAGTAAAAAAGATGCTTGCGGGTTGCGAAATTAGAGACGAGAGGCGCAGAAAAAACGCCCGAGATGTGGAAGATTGTTCACAATGATCTCAAGCGCGTCATTTTATTTCTTGCGCGGCTTTTTTCGCGGAGCGCGGAGAGCGGCTTCATAAGCAAGCGTCGCCCAATGTTGCATTTCTCGTGGATTCTCCAACGCTTCAGCGGGCGCTTGATGGTAGGACATCGCCATCGCCTTGCCGTTTTTTACGTACATGAACGGCTCGAGACCTTCCGCTTCAAAAGTCGAACGGCTCTGGTCGTCAACCTTCAGATAGAGCGTATCATCCGCCACAAGTCCGAACATCAAGCCTTCATGATACAGGCCGTAACCGCCAAACATTGCCCTTGCCGTCACAGACCCAAAATCTTGTAGCAGCTCGATCAGGTACTCAACAAACTCGTTTTTTTTCGTCATTTTCTACTCAGACTTTTAGTAGAACCATTATTCTCGTTCCTACGCTTTGCGTGGGAATACAGTCTCCCGGCGCTTCGCGCCCACTCTCTCTTCTCCCAGACCCGGTGATTCATCCCGGTGCGTAAAATTGGCGCGAAGCGCCCAAGCTGCATTCCAACGCGAAGCATTGGAACGAGAAACAGGAATGATTCATAATTCATACAATGTAATATCCATCAACCCCTCCGCTCCGGCATAATTCCGAGCGCTGGAATAACGCCAATGCACCGGCTCATCGATATAGCCGCGCTTCACAGGATTGTAATGCATGTACTCGATTTTCTGTATCATCATTTTGTCGTTCAGAATCGCCTCAGGATGCGCGCCTTCTTGCCAGAATTGATACTTGCGATTTTTCTTGTGTTTGAGCTTGTAATAGTTCAATTGGCGCAGAATGCGTTTGGCTTTTTTCTCTTCCAGCAAATCGATGGTCCGCCGCGCCGTGTAAGAGCGGAAGACGCCGACTTCCTTGCTCAAGTTCGTCGGCGATGAGGCGATGAAGTGCAGATGGTTTTCCATAATCACGTAGCCGTAAATGACGAATCGTTCTTCTTTTTGCATGAATTTCCAGGATTCGTAAATGATTTCAACAACATGAGGACTCGCGAAAAGCGGAAGCCATTGAACAATCGTGCTGGTGAAAAAATGCGGACGTTCCTGCTCGAAGATTTTATAACGCGACCGCCCCATGAACAGGCTCCTTTCTTTATAACATTCTCGTTCCCATGCCATCGACGCCTTCTCGTTCCCGCGCTTCGCGTGGGAATGAAGTCTCCCGGCGCTTCGCGCCCACTCTCTCGGCTCCCAGGCCCGGCGATTCATCCCGGCGCGTGAAATTGGCGCGAAGCGCCTAAGCTGCGTTCCAACGCGAAGCATTGGAACGAGAACGAAGCATTGGAACGAGAGCGAGCGCGGGTAAATACAACAGGCGCGACGTTCGAGGGGCCTACTAGCCGCGCCTGTGCGGTTTTTGTGTTCGTCTCCTTCCGGAAAAAACGGAACAAGACAGGCTTGATTCCTGGACGGCGGCATGCACACTCCGGGAGACCGTGATCGCCCGGACTCCGGCATCCATTTTATCCGGCGTCTTGAACACAGCGCACACTCACGCCATTGTTTATGTTCGCGGGTATGTTGTTGCGAACAGCGCAACGCACGTTGTTTGCGTTATTGTTATAAGCGCCGCCCCGCAAAACACGCTGCTCCGGAATCACGCCTTTTAAATTTCTCGTTCCCATGCTTTGCGTGGGAATGTAATCTCCGGGCGCGAAGCGCCTGCGCTGCGTTCCAACGCAAAGCGTTGGAACGAGAAGTGAAGTTGGAATGGGCCATATTTCAAAAAAAATTTTCGACCCGCAGGGCGGGTATTAGTGTAAAAAGAGTAAAGAGCGCTCAAAGGGAAAGAGAACCGTCCTGAACACAGCGCACACTCACGCCATAATCGATGAGCGCGGGTATGAGGCTGAGGCGAACAGCGCAACGCACGTAGGAGGCGAGAGCGTCATAAGCGCCGCCCCGCAAAACACGCCGACTGCCAAATTCAGGACCGGTCGGGTTATCGACAACCTCTTCCGAAGCTTCATAATCGCCGTACCAATCGCCGCACCATTCCCACACGTTACCCAGCATATTCGCCAGTCCGAGCGGATGATCATCGCCCGGCTTCGTTTCGGCGATCGCTTCATCGACCTTATGAGCACGCTGCCCGGAGTTTTCATAAAACCAGGCGTGCTGCGGCAATGCATTCTCATCATCGCCAAAATAGTACGTCTGGTGCGGCGCGCCTTTGCCGCCGCGCGCGGCGAATTCCCATTCGGCCTCGGTCGGCAGGCGCGCGCCGATAAAAAGCGAAAAGTAGAACGCCTCGAACCAGGTCACGGCGACCAATGGCCGCTTTTCGCTCTGAGCTCTCGCATAATCCGCCGCCGTTTGCGATAAAAAGGGAAAATCGACGCTGCGCAGCAAGCGATTGGTAACCGGATGCTTCATCATGCGAAAGCCATTCACGCGCACGCGGCGCTCCGGCTCCTCATTCGTATAATAACCGTCCTTGTCGCCCATTCGAAACTCGCCGCCTTCAACGTCGATCCATTCGAACAGGTTTTCGGGATCGGCGAGCAGGTCTTGTTGGCGTTGCGCGGCGTTTTCGAGGTCGAGCAAGTCATAGATCAACCCGCCGGGTTCGGTTGGTTCCATGTTCAGTTTTTCCAGCAGCATGTGGGCGTGGTAGAGCGCCTGGCAGTCGGTCACGCCGCACTCGGAAAACAGAATACGCAAGGTTTCGTCCGCCAGTTTTTGCCCGGCTTCTTTCGTAACCAGCGGCAGCGACTGGTCGATGAAGTCGATCAACAAAAGCAAATCCTGGTTGCCGCCGCCGTCTTTTTCAATCAACGGCTTCAGCAGCGCCGCCGCTTCAGTCTCCACTTCGGTGGAAACGCGCAGAGCGAGGGGCTTGTTGATGTTCCATAAGCCGTCGACCAGCGCTTGCACTGCCTCCTGCGTTTCGAGCAGTCCGGCAAACAGACGCACCACTTCTTCCCAGTCCGGGTTGGCGGCGTGTTTGGTCACAAATTTCACGTCGTTTTTATCGTGCAAGGCCAGCGCGGTAAAATATTCCCACAGCGAACGATGTACGAAGGAAAAGCCGTCCTGCGCATGTTGAATCAAGCCGGTTTTGAGCTGCAAATCGTCCAGCGTTTCAGCGGGAGCTTTGAGCGCCTCGGCAGAGAGCGAACGCTTCCCGAGCACATTAACCTGGTCGGCGGGAAATTCCGATTCCTGCCAGAGGAAAAAGCGCAGGGCCAAATCCTTGAGCATGGCGCGGGTTTCTTCCTGCGGCGCGGTGAGTTTCGGCGCGTCGTCAACCTTGTACATGCGCGCCAGCAGGCGGTTGGTGCAGGCTTCGTAGAGCGCACTGCGGCGGTTAATCAGCGCGGCACCCTCGTCGTCAAAAGTGAAGCAAATCATGCTCAACAAAAACGGAATTTCGGCCAGTTCGCGGATACGCGGCTTTTCTTTCAAAGTGTTTTGCAAAAGACCGATTTTCGTTTGCTCGACGCCGAACCATTTTTGGACGTAATCATCTATCATCGGCTGCGTCAGTCTATCGAGATCGTAAGTCTCAAATTCAGGATAATCCTGCTTTTTCAGTGAAATCGGGCGCGAGGCGACGATGATGTTGCAACGTCTGTTTTTACGCGTCAAATTACGCAAGGCTTTGGCAAAACCTTGATGGCTGACGGAATCCTTGATTTCATCAACGCCGTCGAGCAAAAGGATCATCGGCGTTTCCAAAAAGCAGCTTTTGTGGAGAAGGGCTTCTTCCATAGCCTGCGTCGTCCATCGCTTGCCGATCTCGATCCGAATGAATTCGGTCAGCGATTCTTCTTCCAATTCGAGAGCTTCCAAGCGAACATAGATAGGCAGCGCGCCGCTTTTATCGGCGGCAAAACGCCATGCGAGGTAGCGCAAGAGCGTGGTTTTGCCGCCGCCGGGCAGACCGCGCACCAGAATCAGACGCTTCCTGTTTTTAAAAAATACGTCTTCGAGCTCAAGAGCGGAATCGTCGGCGCCCGGTTGCTCATCCCGCCAGGCTTTCAAATGCAGCGGCACAAATCCGCGCGTCATGTCGGACATGCGCTCGATGACGCTTTCTTCTCCATCACCGCCCGCACGGTCGCCGAACAGCGTAATGTTGGAAAATTCTTTTCGCACCTTTTGGCGGTAATCCGCAAGGGCGCTTTGGCGTTCCTGTTCCGGGCCTTCATACCGTTTTTCCAGAATCTCGCTTGTTTGGCGGTTGAATTGCGCGTTTTCCGCAGCGAGCCTCTGTTTTTTTTCTTCTCGCAGTTGTGGATCAGCGGCGATTTTCTTTTCAAATGCGAGCAAAAATTCGCGCAAAATAAAAGGATCGATCTTGACGCGACCAGCGAGCTTCTCAAAAGTTAGATCACTCGGCAATTGCGCGCCGTCGAGCCAATTTTGCAGGGCCGGATCGGCAAGCAGATTTTCAATCGTCTTGTCGACAATGCGTTCGTTTTTATTGCGTTTTTTGAGAATGTCGGCGAGGGTTTTGCGAGCCAGGTCTTCAAAGCTGGCGCGGCTTTGTCTGTACTTTTCATATCCCCACTTCGCCAGCTCGGGGAGCGCTTTGGTAATGAGAGCGTTTGCGTCTGGCATGATTCAATTCCGGTTTTTGAGTTGAGAGTAGTACCAATTTTATCGCTTTCCCTGCATGACAGGCGGGGGAAAGGACGGGGATTCAAGGAAATGATATAAAAATGAAAAAACTCGAACTAAGTATGTGGACTTAAATATTTTGATATTCTTGCCAACTTAAATCTTTAAGAAACAATAGACCAATTGTTCGAAAAATATTGTTCACATACTTAATTTCTTAAACTCTTTTTTATAGATCATGCCGAGTTGAATTTTCCCCAAAAGCTTTTATGTCAATTTCCGCAAACAACTCCACCCTGTCGTGACGCACGTTCCCGGCAGCGGGCGATTCGGCTCGATCCAGAGCGTTTCTTCGTCCCAAGCGCCGCGCAGGATGACGTTATTAAAGTTTTCCGGGCTTTCGCAATCGGCCCACATGTAGTACGGCTTGGTCCAGCCGTGCTCTCTCACGCCTTCCAACACAAAAACAGCTTGAGCGAGACGCTTGATCTCGCGATTTTCCAAAAATGAAACGGCGCTGTCGTAGAAGCAATGATGAATGCTAAAACTCAAAACGATGACGTTGTTTTCTTCCGCCCGAAGGTACTTTTTAGGCTCGGAATTGACGTTTTCTAACCGCCCTTCCACCAGTCGCCAGTTTTTCGGAAAATCTTGACTGCCGATTTTCCTTCCTACGCTCGCCCGAAAATTTTGCCGCATGTATTCGCTTGGCTCAACGCCGAAGTATTCAACACTTTCGAAGGGAATGTCTCGCCTTTTACACGCCATCAACAAATCAATTGCAAAAGCGCCCGACCCGGCGCCGATTTCCAAAACGTTGAGTTTCTCTCTCGGCTGAAGGCAGTCCAAAACATCCTCCGCCAACTTGATTTTAGACAGAGTGAATTGCGGCAGCATTCTTTCAAGAAGGACGTCGTAGTTCTTGGTAAACAGCGCCGCTTCGCCAGTGGTTGGAGAAATGGCGGCGTAGTAATATGCATTGAGCTTGTCCCAAGTTGCCAAATCAATGCCGTCGCTCCAGCCGGTGGTGAGGTTGCGGCAAAGCGCTTTTTCCGCGTCGCAGGCGGCGAGTACTTTTTTATTCGAGAGCTCCAGCCAAGCAGTATGTTTTTCATATTGCGCCGTCACCTGGTAAGCCCCGGATTCAAAATTATAAGCAACAATATTTTCATCAGGCACAAAAAGCCGGTCGAACGCGGTTTGAAACAAAAACAGCGTCGCATAAAAACGCGCGTCGATTTTCTGAATCGGCGCATGGTTTTTTTGAGCGCAGTCAAGCAGGTAAATCGTCAGCTTATCAATGGTTCCCGCCGCTGACGTTTCGTCGATACAAACCGGAATTTCTTCAACAACGCAGTTTTGTACGAACAAAATTTGCGACAAAAGCATCGCATAGCTGTTGATTCGCGCATAATGATAAAACGCTGCTGATTCAGGCTTCTTGTCACGGTTTTCTAACTGGGCGGTTTTACGCTTTTTGAGCCGTTCGAAGATTTCGTTCATAACGGCATAGTCCTGAGAATTCAATGCGCCTTGCATCGCTTTTTGGCGGAAAACGCGCAATTTGCCGTCGAGGCTTCGTCGCACAACTTTGCGTGCGTAATAAAAATAGACTGCACGCTCGCGAATTCGTGCGTCTGTGGAGTCGTCCGGGATAATCTCGTTGAAAGCGATTTTCAAAGGCGCGGCGTTTTTGAATTTTTGAAAAAAGGGCTTCATGAAACTCGTTCAGGCTTGCGTCGAAAAAAGGCGGCTGTTTCTGGTTGCATTCGCGGTATTATTGTACCTACTTCAAAAAAACTTTACTACCTGACACTTTTTACAGCAACTTTCCGAGCGTTTCAAAAAATCCAAAATTGTCATGCTGTATGCATCTTTTGGGCCCTAGCCCTTGAACGTTCGGGAATAATCTGTGCCAGACGCTAACAAAGATTCTTTCAGAATGACAATTCGAAGCTTTCTCGCCGGGCCTAAACGGCAATTTGTAAAAAGTGTCAAGTAGTGAAAAAAACTGAAAAATTCATCTTGATCAAGGAAGGTCGTATGAAACGAATGCGTCGCATCTCCCTGAATTTTTTAGAGCGAAAAGGTTTTTTTAAGCAATTTGTCGCAAGCTGCCTTTTCTTTTGTCTGGTTTCATCATTTCCCGCCTTTGGCCAAAATCTGCCGTCACCTGAAGAGTTCTTCGGCTTTCAAATGGGCGCCGACCGTAAACTGGCGCGTTGGGACAAACTGGTTGAGTATTACAATTTGCTTGGCGACGAGAGTCCGCGCATGAATGTCGTCAATATGGGAAAGTCGACGCTCGGGAATGATTTTTTGGCGCTTTATATCTCCTCGCCGAATAACCTGGCAAAACTTGAAGAGCTTCGCCAATTCAATGCCGTGTTGAGCGATCCGCGCGGCGCTTCGGAAGATGAGATCAAGAACGCCGTTGAAAACGGGCGCGCCGTTGTCGTACAATCGATGGGCTTGCATTCTTCGGAAGTCGCCGCGAGTCAAATGGCGGCGGAATTGGTGCATGACATGCTGACGCGCGACGACGAAGAGATGCAGCGCATTCTCGACAATACGATCGCTATCATGATCCCGTGTTTTAACCCTGACGGCGAAATAATGGTCACGGACTGGTACAACAAAACCGTCGGCACGGAATTCGAAGGCGTCGGCTTGCCGCAACTTTACCATCATTACATCGGCCACGATAACAACCGCGACGCTTTTATGCAGAACACGATTGAGTCAGTTTACGGCGCGCAAATCATGTTCAAAGAATGGATTCCACAGGCTTACATCGATCACCACCAAATGGGCGCATACGGCGCACGGCTTTACGTGCCGCCCTATGCCGAACCGATCCGCCCCGGCGCCGATCCACTGGTATGGCGCGAGATGGCGTGGTACGGCGCTCATATCGCTTACAAGGAAGAAGAAGCGGGTAAATCCGGCGTGGTGAACGCGGCGATTTATTCCGGCTGGGGACACTTCGGCTTTCATTGGATTACGCCGTTTCACAATATCGCGGGCATGCTGACGGAGTCGGCCAGCGCCCGACTGGCGACGCCGCTTTTTCTTCATCCCGACCAATTACGAGGTTCGCGGCGCGGCATGCCGGAATATGAAGCGCAAACGACTTTTCCAAATCCCTGGCCGGGCGGTTGGTGGCGGGTGCGCGATATTGTTGAACAGCAAAAAATATCCGCAATCGCATGCCTCGATATTGCCGCGCGCAATCGTGAAACAGTTCTTCGCAACGCGTATCTCAAGGCGACGCGACAAACGGAACGCGGCAAGAACGGGAAAATCAAAGCGTTCATTATTCCCGCCGCCCAGCACGATCCCTTGACGGCGAACAAACTGATTAACAAGATTTTGGGACAAGGGGCGGAGGTTAGAAAGGCTCCGCAATCATTCACCCACGAAGGCCGCATTTATGGCCCCGGAACGCATGTCGTTTCAATGGCGCAGCCAAAACGCGGCGTGCTCCGCTGGCTTTTGGGCCGTACTTTTTATCCAGACAACACTTACACTCGGAGTCGTAACGGCGACCCGATCCGGCCCTACGATATGTCCACCGACAACATCGCTGAATACATGGGCGTGCGCGTAGACGAAGCAACGGTTCCTGTCGCCGCCGATCTTGTACTCGTCAAAGAAGAAATCAAGCCCGCCGGACGCGTTTCAAAAGGCGAGCGAGGTTATGTGCTCGACGGACGTTTGAATGACAGCTTCACCGCCGTCAATTTGCTCTGGAACGGCAAGGTTGCCGTGCGGCGTGTTGACGAATCCATGGAAGGTTTACGCGCAGGAGATTTCATCGTACCAGCCTCCGCCCCGGACGATCTTGTGCAGGAAGCGGCGGAAAAGTCAGGCGCGGATTTTCGCGCGCTCAACGCCGACGCAGCTCCGGTCAGTCGTCAGCTCGAGCGTATGCGCATCGGCATGTACCAGCGCTATCTAGGCGGCAACATGGACGAAGGCTGGACGCGGTTACTGTTGGAAAAATTCGAATTTCCTTACGCATCGATTATGGATAAAGAATTGAAGGCGGGTGATTTAAACAAAAAGTACGACGTGCTCATTCTGCCGGACGACGGTACGGCAACGATGACGGGCGATTATCCGCCAGGTGCAAATTTGCGTCGCAACCCGGCTTCTTATCCGCCGGAATATCGCAGCGGTTTTGGCAAAGAGGGCATTAAGGCGCTCGAAGAATTCGTCAAGAGCGGCGGAACTTTGGTGACGTTTGGCAGGGCAAGCGCTTTGCCGATTGAAAAATTCAAGCTGCCTGTTCGAAACGTTGTGGCGGGCGTGCCTTCCAAGGAATTCTGGTCGCCCGGCTCGACGCTTCGTATTTATATCGACAACACAAATCCGTTGGGTTACGGCATGCCGAAAGAAGGGCTGGCGATGTTCTTGATTGGAAATCTCGTTTTTGAAGTCAGACCGAGCGACATCAACCATCGTATTGAACGCGTTGCGACATTTGTGGAGCGTGACGTTTTGCAGAGCGGCTGGTTGCTTGGAGAGGAAAAGATCGCTAAAAAAGCGGCGATTGTATCGGTCGGCCACGGCAAAGGAAAAGTTGTGCTCATCGGTTTTCGCGCACAGCATCGTGTGCAAACGCACGGCACGTTCAAGTTTGTTTTTAATGCGCTTGTCAGCAGCCCTGAATAATATGAACGGTAGAGACGTGATGCATCGCGTCTCTACGCAATACCGGATTCTTTAATCATTGTAAGAGGTATAGGGCCATACGCCCATGTGCCAAAATCTGGGAGGAAAATCATGGTTTTAAAAAAACTTTTGCTAATCACGGGGCTGTTTTGTTTCCTGGCAAGTTGCGGTCAGGACAAAATGACTTCGGGGGTTGTTACCTACAAACTCCAAACGCAAATCGATTCTACGTTGAGCGCTCAATTGCCCCAAACGCAAACTTTCTCGTTTAACGCGAAATACGTCAAAATCGAGGACGGCGGCGGAGCGACGACCATCGTAGATGCAGAAAATAAGCAGAATACAATTTTTGCCAACATGCTAGGGCAAGACATCGCTTTGGAAGCTCCTTTCGAAGACAGCGTCGAAGTCGAATTTTTGGACGAGCAAAAAACGATTGCCGGTTACGCAGCCAAGAAAGCAAAACTAATTTCCGGGAAAGGCGAAGAAACCGTTTGGCTTTCGGAAGAAATTCGTGCGCCCTATTCAGTACTTGGAAAAATTCCAGGCTTTGTGCTCGAATTTTCCACCCAGACCCCGGCGGGAGAATTGGTTTACGTTGTTGAAAGTGTTTCGAAGGAAGATTTGGACGACGCCTTTTTCGAGGGCCCTGAAGGCTTTAAGAAGATGACGCTTCAGGAATTTGGCGTTTTGATGATGCAACAACAAATGCAGCAGGGGCCGCAAAAAGGAGATCAGGCCGCCCCGTTCAGTAAAAACGACTGGTTTGGAGAGCCGGTTGATTTGCTTTCGCTGCGCGGCAACGTCGTCGTACTAAATTTCTGGTTCGCAGCCTGCAAGCCGTGCATCGTCGAGCTCCCGGTTTTGAATAAACTGGTTGAAAAATATCGCGGTCAGCCGGTTAAGTTTCTGGCGATTACTTTTGACGATAAAGCGACGGTGCAAAAGTTTTTGGACGCCTACAAATTTGCCTACCAAGTCATTCCTGCGGCGGAAGACGTCGTGCAAAACTATGGGGTCAGCATTTTTCCAACGCATGTCGTCATCGACAAAAACGGCGTTGTCGTCGAAGCTTTTTCGGACGCCTTGGAAGATGAGCTCGCTTTGGTCGCCGCGATTGAGGGCGCGAAATAAGTGTGATGAATTTTATTCGGGGTTCGCTCTGTAGGCGCCGTCGATAAGTCGGGGCGCATAATGGCTGACGTTGAATTGTGAGGCGAGAAAAACGTCGCGCTCCTTGTTTTTTGACAGCTTCTCTTTGCCTGAGCCGCAACGACTGATTGTTCCAAAAAGCGAATCTTCAAAAGATGTAAAAGTCGTGAGCGCGGCTTCGGATTCAGGAGATCGGCTACCTTCAAGAAATCTGATTGCGGCCCCGGCGCCGATAAAATCTTCAAGACCAGGCCGCAAAGAATTGTTTTGGCTCCATCTTTCGCCGCACGGAACGACGGCAATGTTTTTCCCAAAGCCCATCGCCGTTTCCGCGACGGCCCGACAATTTCTGAGGCAGCCCGCGAGGACGATAGATTCTTGCGCGAGTAAGGTTATCGTTGAGCCGTTCGGTGAGGGGAGAACAATGCTCAAATTTTCCGGGATGTTCTCCAAAGTTGTCGGGGCAAGTGAAAAGCCGTTTGGATTTTGCGGGCCTGCCAATTCCGCATCGACTGAGCGAGCGTAATCGCCGGCGGAATCATCGTTCCATCTGTAAGGATACGCCGTTCCGCCCTTCGAAACGATAAGATCAACGCTGGTTGAGAAAGACAATATGTCGACGATAATCACCACATCGCTGATCGGCGCCAGCGCTTTGACGCCTTCTTCGCCCCATTCGCAGCGAATATTATATTCAGATTGATCGAAGAAATTCATCGTAATGACGCAAGGCGGATTAAGCTTGGAATCCTGGGAGAGGCTGGCGCAAAATCAACGTGCCATTGAATAAAAAAAGGACTATTTTTAAGAAACGAATACAGATGATTGTCTTGTTCAAAATGGTTTGCTAAATTTTGACCACTGCCTGGATATTTTGAGTAAGGAGCTTGTTCATGATTGATTGGAAAACTTGCCACGCTGTGGAGCGACAAAAACAAAAAGTCAGCGGGGCTTGGGTGTTTCGAGGAACGCGCGTTCCGGTTTCGGCGCTTTTCGAGAATCTTAAAGACGGCGCGTCCATCGAGCAATTCATGGAATGGTTCCCCGGCGTCAAGCGCTCGCAGATCGAAGCCGTTCTCGACCATGAGTTGGCGACGCTTGCAGAGCCGGTCGGTTAATGAAAATCCTGTTTGATCAAGGCGTTCCAATTCCCCTGCGTAAGCATTTGGAGAATCATGAGATTCGTGTTGCCTATGAAATGGGTTGGTCAAATCTGTCAAACGGCAAATTGCTTGAAGCGGCTGAAAAAGACGATTTTGAATTGCTGATCACAACTGACCAAAATTTACGTTATCAACAAAATCTCTCCACCAGAAAAATCACGGTCATAGTCTTGCTTACGACTTCATGGCCGCGCATTCAAAAGAAAATTTCTACCATTCAAACCATAATCGATTCCGCAACACGAAGTGACTATACTGAAATCGCGATTTAAATAAGTTATTGCGTGATTACTACTTGGTTGTAGAGATGCGATGCATCACGCCTCTGCTGCTGAATGGTCTTCTATGATGCAGGCGTAATGCAAGCGCCCCTACCGTTTTATTTTTTCCAATCCGGTACGCCGCGCCCGGGCGTCCAGGGGGCTCCGGCGGCTTCGAGTTTACCGTGCAACGCAGGCAAGTCCGTTTCTACAAGTCTGCGAATATCTCCCAAAACTATTTCAAATTCATCGGCGGCAATGTCATAATTCCGCCGGTGCGACTCTGTCGGCGCGGCGGTCGTCGACCAGTGCCCGCGCACGATTTGCTGAATTCGACTCATCAGCCCGCGCGGGGCCGGTTCGCTGCGGCGGCTTTGCGTTCTGTCGCCGTTTATCGCTTCCTGTAAGTCGCTTGTTTTAAGCTCGATATTGCGGGCTTCGTTGCGCAAATAAATATCCAGCGTCGTAGATGATTCGATGGTTTTCTTGATGAATCGAATCTGCTCCGCCGCATCTCGCAGCGCCGAGTTTGCGCCCATGACGGCGCGCTGCAACTCCGCCGTCTTTCTTTGGAAAGCCAGAACGGCGGCGCGGTCAGCAACCGGAATCGTCGGAGCGCCTAAAGCCTCTGCTTCGAACGCCGTTGGCGCGACAAGTTCGGTCGTTTCGCCGCCGATGTGCTGCTCCAGGCTCACGGTATATTTTCCAGGCAAAGCCATGGGGCCGTTGCTCTCGCGATTCATGCGTGTCGGCGTGAGTCCGGGATAGCGAAAATCCCAGGTTGCGCGATGCACGCCTTTCGATGTTTTGCCTTTAATTCGACGAACGACCCCGCCTTGTTCATCACGAATGGCCAGTGTGACGGACGGCTTTTCCTCGCGATCTTCCGCCTTCAAATCCGCCCAGGAAGGATAAGGCGCGTCTATGCCTTCTTTCGCTTTTTTGCTGTCTTCAGAGCGCCGCTCAGCCTGCTGGGTTTTTAAAGATTCTTTCAGGTAGTACGTGAAAGTCGCGCCAAACGGCGGGTTGGGCGCAGTGTAAAAGCTCGCGCCCTGAAACGCCTTTCCTTGCCCGGCCAAAGGCGCTGATTGGACATACATTTGCGCTATTTTAACCGGAAAAATATGCGCCGGTTTCTCGACCAGCGCTTCGTTGAGCTCACGCAGCGGCGAATAGTCGTCCAGGATGAAAAATCCGCGGCCAAAAGAGGCGGCGACCAAGTCATTTTCGCGTCGTTGGATTTTCAGATCGCGCACGGCAATCACCGGCATGCCGCTTTTCATTTGCAGCCATTTTTCGCCGCCGTCAACCGTCGTAAAAATGCCGAATTCCGTTCCGACGAACAGCAAGTCCGGGTTAACGTGATCTTGCACAACGGTGTAAACCGAACCGCGTTCCGGCAGATCGCCCGCGATGGAAACCCATGATTTTCCACGATTTGTGCTCTTCAAAAGGTAGGGTTTAAAATCACCCATTTTGTGATTATTGAAAGCCGCGAAAACAGTATTCGCGTCATGAGCGGAAGCTTCAATATCGTTGACGTAGGCCATCTCAGGCACGCCGGGGAAAGTCTCGTACTTTGTCCACGATTCGCCGCCGTTTTCGGTCACCTGAATCAAGCCGTCGTCCGTGCCGACGTAAATGACGTCTTCGGCCAATTCGGATTCGGCCAGCGAGACGATTGTGCCGTAAAACGAGGTGGAATTGTTTTTGGCAACGGCGTCCACTTCCCAAACGCGCCCCATGACTTCCAGCTTGTTGCGATCCATGTTACGGGTCAAATCCGGACTGACGACGCGCCAGGAATTGCCGCGATCTTCGCTGCGAAAAAGGATTTGCGAGCCGAAATACAGCCGCGAACTGGAATGCGGACTGATGATCAGCGCCGAGTCCCAATTCCAGCGCAGCGGAACGCCGTCCTTTTCTTCCTGCGGCTTAATGTCTATGCGCTCGCCCGTCTTGCGGTCGTAGCGGATCAAATTGCCGTACTGCCATTGCGAATAAACGATGTCTGGGTTCTCTGGATCGATGGCCGCGCCGAAGCCGTCGCCGAAAACGGTGACGAACCAGTCACTGTTGCGAATGCCGTGAATGTTGTTGGTGCGCGAAGGCCCGCCCTGCGTCGCGTTGTCTTGCGTGCCTCCGTAAACATTGTAAAAAGGCGCATCGTTGTCCACGGCGACTTTGTAGAACTGGGTGATCGGCAAATTGGCGAAATAGTGATAATTTTTGCCGCGATCCCAGGTTTCGTACAATCCGCCGTCGCTGCCGATGATGAGATGGTCTTCGTCATTGGGATCAAATGCCAGCGCATGATTGTCGACATGCTTAAAAGCCTCGCCAAGCCTTGTAAACGTTTTGCCGTCGTCTTCGGAGACCATCATGAAAGTGTCGAGGGAATAAATGCGGCCGTACTTGTGCGGGTCAGCAAAAATTTCCTGGTAATACTGGGGGCTGCCGCTGACGTAACTGCTCCGTTTCGACCAGTTTTCGCCGCCGTCGGTCGAGCGAAAGAAGCCGCCCTTACCCTGCGCCGCTTCCACAATAACGTAAAGAACGTCCGGCTTGACGGGCGAAATGGTCATTCCAATCCGGCCCTTGTCAACACTCGGCAAGCCCTTGTTGATTTTGCGCCAGGTTGCACCCGCATCCGTCGATTTATACACCCCTGACTCCGGGCCGCCGTCAATCAAAGTCCAGACATGACGCCGGCGTTGGTAAGCGACGGCGTACAGAACGTCAGGGTTGCGCGGATCAAAATGCACTTCGTTCACGCCGGTATGTTCGCTGATTTCAAGAATGTTTGCCCAGGTTTTTCCGCCGTCGGTTGTTTTAAACAAGCCGCGATCTCCGCCGGAAGACCAAAGCGGCCCTTGCGACGCGACGTAAACCACTTCTGAATCCCTGGGATCGACCAAAATTTTCCCGATGTGCTCGGAATTGTCCAAACCCATTTTTTTGAATGACTTGCCGCCGTCGAGAGATTTATAGACGCCGTCGCCATAACCCACGCTGCGTTGGCTGTTGTTTTCGCCCGTCCCAACCCAGAGCACAAAACGATTGTTCGGATCGAGCGCCAGGCAACCGATAGAGTAGGAGCCGTATTTATCGAAAATCGGGCTCCAGGTCGCGCCGGAGTTGACGGTTTTCCAAACGCCGCCGGAAGAAACGGCGATGTACCACGTGCTGCGTTTTTGCGGATCAACGACAATATCGCCGATGCGCCCGGACATAAGCGCCGGGCCAATGCCGCGCATTTTTAACCCGGACAAAAGCCCGGAATTTAGGCCGGATTTTTCCTTGTCGTCTTTTTTCTGCCTGGCCAACGAAGTTGAAGCCAGGAAAATCGTCAGCATGATTGCAAGTAGTTGCATCGCTTGCTTTTTCATTTACATAATCCTCCGATAATTCATCCAAATCTTGACTGAGTTCTGAGATTTGTCAAGGTCAAAAACTGCCCGGAATTGAACCGCCGCCACATCCGTCATTGATTCATTTTTAACAAAAAAGCGCTGCTAGACAAGACCAAGCCCACGAACGCCGTTTGAAGCGATTGTCCCGTTTACGTGAAACGTCGCCCGTGCCGGTAGATTCAAGGAGAGAAGAAAGCTTTTTTAGGCACAAACCGACTAATTTTAAAACGACAAATCCCGGTAATCGGCAATGTTTCGATCTCTGCGGCAAAGTGCGGTTTTCGCGGCGCAATTCTATTTGACCTGCCTCATCATTTTAGGCTGGGCGCTGCAAAACGGAGCATTCGCGCAAGTTTCGCCCGGCAAAAATGAATTTGGAGGCAGAACCGCCGCGCTTGCGAACAGCGCGATTGCTGATTTCAAAGGCGATTTTGGCACTTTTTCAAATCCGGGGCAAACCGGTTTTCTACGTGATTGGCAAATGGCCGCGGCGTTTTCTGATTGGGGCGGAGGCGTCAACCAAGCGGCGTTGTTTTTTGGTAAACGCCTGTCTTTTAAAAATCCGATCAGCGATTTTGTCGTGTTAGCGGCAATCGCGGATTATCAAAAGTTCAGCCCGCAAATCGGTGAAGGCTTTTTTGGAGCGCCCAACATCACCTGGACGACGCCCGGTTTTTCTGTCGGACTTCCCGTTTCAGTCGTTTCCAACAACTTGTCAATCGGGGCGAATGCTCGATTTCTGCGTGTAAGCTCCCTGGGCGAGAGTGCGCAGAAAACGCTGTTCGACGTTGGCCTGCTGTATCGCTCTCCGGTGCTAAAGCTAAGTGAAGACGGAATTTTCGAAGACTTCTTTTTTTCAGCCGGAGCCGCATTGACGCACTTGGGCGGGCCGTTGCTTTTTCAAAATGCAGCCGTTTCTTTAGAGGCTGCGAGCGCTTTCGGAGCGGGTTTGCATTTTAGAAAACACAACGGTTTACAGTTTTCGCTTTTCGGCGGCTATCATGCGTTTTCATCGGATTCTTCAGAAGCCAATCTCGGGGTGGAAATTCGCGGCTTGCTTTCGCCGCTCTCAAAAACCCTCGGCAAAATGTTGGCTTTCCAAGGCGGTTACAGAACGCGGCAAGCCAACAGCGGACGTTACGCCGCCGGTCTCAGCCTGCATTTTGACGGCGCGTCTTTCGGGCCGTTCGCCAAAGCTCTTGCCAACGACAAATCACTGCGGATTGACGTCAATGCAATTGGCGGCAGCGCGTTTTCTTCTCCGCGCGGCCACGCAAGCGTCCACCTGCAATCTGAACGTCTTGAAAAATTCGAATGGCGGCAAACGGAAAAATCCTTTGTCGCTGCGAAAGATACAGTGAAGCTTGAGTGGGAAAGAGCGCCGGATCTTGCCCAAAACGGCAAAGTCAATTACATGCTGCTGCTCGCCCGAGAAGACAGTCTCAGCCTCGTCAACGTTTTCGAGCGCCTGGAAAACGACAACGCCGCCATAAACGAACTTCTGCGCGCTTCTCGCCCCATCCAGACCGTGAGCCGGGAGAATTCGGTCGCCACACCCTCAGGGCCTTTCGATCAACAATTAGAAATTTACAATATTGAAAACGACGTTCTCTTGCATTCCGACGTCAATATTCTTGGCGACCGTCGGCTCAAGGCGAGCAAAGATAAACTCGCCTATCATTTTCAAGAAACCTTACGACACGGCGATTATTTTTGGAGCGTTTTGGCCTACGACGCGAAAAGAAACTTTCGCATCGCTAGCCGAGAAGGGGTTCGCGTTGCGGGCTTTATTGTTAAACCGGACGTGATCAAGCCGGACTTGAAAGTCAGCGTTGAGTCCTTCGCGCTCTCCCAGCTTTTGCAAACGCCGGACGTGGATGTGAAGCCCGTTTACTTTCCGGCAAACAGCGCAAATATTTCGGAAGAACTGGCGGCGCAATTGGAATCATGGGCGATTTTGATCAGAAATTATCCAAGCGGCGTGTTTGAAATATCCGCCCACGCTGACGTTGTACATTCCAGAGATATAGAAAAGAAGATTTCATTTAATGCGGAATTCGCTTTGCAGCGCGCCCAAAAGATTAAAGCATTTCTTATCTCACGAGGCGTGCGCGGATCGCAGCTTGTTGAAAAGGGGTATAGCGAAGAAATTTTGCGTGACGCATCTCTCGCGTCGCTGAATTATTGCCGCGTCGAACTTGATTTTTTAGAAGATTCTCGTAGACGCTCATCAACGGATTTTGCCAACATCATTTTTAAAAATATAGGCGAAAAAACTGCTGAGAGTTTCCTGGTCAGCATTTATCATTCGCCTCAAAGCCAGAATGAGTTAGGCGTTTTGTTGATGGCGGCGAATCCGCGCAACGATGGCGGCGGCTCCTTTTATGTCGATCGCTTTATGAAAAAAGGCGAGTTGATTTCCGAATTTACCATGCATCGTTTGGCCCCCGGAGAAACGGACAGCTTGAGAATTCCCATCGATCCGCAATTTCCGAACATTGTCGCTTATGTTGATCGCGATAATCGGATTTTCGAAACGGACGAGCAGAACAATTGGCACATGGATGAACTTGCTCAACCGACGAAAGCGGCGCCGGTGGCCGCGCAATCCGTCAGCGTTGACGAGCCGATAGATTTCGCGCCCGCGCCGAAGGAAAGTTCCGATGCGTTGCAGGAAGAGCATCTCATTGATGATGGAAGCGAGACAAGCACAATGAATGAGGCCGATAAAACAAGCGTTCACATTTCGGATATTCGATTTTCGTTTCAGGAGTTTCGTTTAGATGACGAAGGAGAATCCGCACTACTTGAGATAGCGAATTCCTTAAAAGAAAACGCATCGGCGAAAATTGAAATTGCCGGCTTCGCAAGCCTGGAAAACGTCCCGGAAGAAAGACGCGCTCTGCAATATTGCGCGAACTTGAAGATTTCCCAAAAACGAGCAAAGTATGTGCGCGATTTTCTTGTCGCCCAAGGCGTCGATCCCGGAAATCTCGTCGCCAGAGGCTACGGCCATAATTTCCCGCTAGCGGAGAATGATTCTGAAGAAAACCGCGCCAAGAACCGCAGGGTCGAAATCAGACCATTTCAGGAATCGAGCATTGACGTTCAGGACTGCGACCACTAAACTCGACTAGTCATGAACGGATTGATTTAAAATTGAATTTGCAGACTTGCACGAAAGCCGTCCGCGAATGCAATGGCTGAGGAAGATGTAGGGTGGAAAGCAATAGATTTTGAGCGTGATTTTGGCGTAAAAACGGCGTCCAAAAAATTGATGCTCCAAAGAAGTGCTGTTGTCGCCGTAAACGTTCGGCGCAGGCGATAGAAACGGTCATAGTCTTCATATTTTGCTTCAATTTCCAGGGGGTCTACCGCGACGAGATATTTGTCGTGCGCCGATTGTTCCCAAGAATAACTGCTGACCGCTACGGCGGCGGATAATATCGTTAAGCCGCCCAAAATGTACCCGCGCTTTTTTTGCTGCTTATGAAACTGCCCCCAACCCGGAATAAAAAGCGAGCGCCAAGCCGCACTGATTCGCGGGTCCGGCACTGAAATATACCGAATCTCTCCCTTACCAGGCGGAAGATCGTCTTTCGCGTTTTCTGTCTGCGATTGAAACTTTTTACTCAATTCCCCAAACTGTGCACGTAGTCCCGGCGAATAAAATAGCGGGTCGAGTTCGAGAAAAGGATTGAGTTGAGCAGCCAGGGTCAGTTCGTTTACCGCACCTTGATTATTTCCTGAAAAATCGTGCAACAGGGCGCGCGTTGCATGCAGTGCGGCGAGCTGCGCGGGCGCAAGTTTTTGAAAATCAGCCAAGGCGGAATCTGCCATCCCTTTTGCTGAAACAAAATCGCCTGCTCGAATTGTTTGGTAAATTCTTGCGACGATGTTTTCCGGAGTTGTTTGACTCGAGACTTCCTTTGAATTTGCCAGGCACAAACACAAAATCGCATACATAAAAAAAACACGACTCGAATAAAAAAGAGCACGTGGTCGACATGAAAAAGAAGTCAGAATGCGGCGATTTATTTGGATATTCTTTTCGCCAAGCCAAATTTTTATGAATGACTTTTTCATCATTTTGAGCGCTAATGCTGCTCCTGTATGGTCGGCACGAACAGGTTAATCAGAAAAGTCCGTTTTTGTCCGGCTCTTAGTGAAATAATCGTGGAAAAATTCTCGGATCGCGCAGCGGTGTTCACGATTTCGAGATCATGCTCGCCGGGACGAAGCCAAATGGGTTTTCTATTGCTGTAGCCTTCGATGGACTCGCCATTGATTTTGACGTTTTCAGCGTACGGGCTGATGATGAGCGCTAACTCGCCGATATAATTGAAAAGGTTGTACTGCAATGTATCCGGGCTTTCCTCGCCAACCTCAACGTTGAAATCCACGATCGGCATTTGGGGGTTTTGGAATGTAACTTTCCGCGTCCCTCTTTCCAGAAAAAACGTTCCTGAGTTTTCCAGAACGCCTGCGGAATCTCCGTCAATTGAAATGAACGACCATGGTCTGGTTGCAAAAAACACTTCCTTTCCCAAAAACGCCTTTTTCTCAACCGGCGGCGGGTTGGGTTGCTCAACGGAACGCACGACGGCGGGGTCTTCCGTCTCTTCGATTGGATTTTTCGGTTCTGAGTTTGACTCTTCTCGATTTTGTGCTTCATTATCTTGAGACGGAGGCTGCGCAATATTCTGGTTCGGCGTTTTTTCGCTGGGCTGGGCGTCATTTGTTGACGAATTTGAACGCAATTGAGGCGGACCGTCTATCACAGTAATTTTTTCAGGATTTGGGTCAGGCGATATAAAGAATTCCCGGACTGCCAGAAGTGCGAGGGTAAACAAAACGGCAAAAATGGACAGGGCCAGCCACGCAGGCGTTTTTCGTGCTTTAAAATCGAAGGCAGGCATGTCGGTCAGCGTTTCGACCAATTGTTTTGTAAACGCGCTGGCATATTCTTTTGGTGCGCTGACGAACGTCGTCATTGCAGACCGATATTCGGATTCGGGCGGCAGGTTGCACATGTTTTTCAGCACGGAGAGCGCTTCGCCCGCTGTTTGAGGTCTTCCGGCGGCTTCCTTGGTGAGTAATAATTCTACGAACCCGGCCAACCTCGTCGGCACCGAGGGATTGAGCTGCGTCAGCGGTATCGCCGCACGGTGAATCGTGGCTTGCGTTTCGTTTGAAATTGAATCGCTTTGAAACGGGCGTGAACCGCTGAGAATTTCGTAGGCGATGACGCCGAGCGAAAATAAGTCGCTGCTAAAAGAAGATTTGTCTCCAAGAATCGTTTCAGGCGCCAAGTACCCCACTGATCCGGATATTTCCGCTTCAATTTCCTGCGTTTCTGAAAGATCAAGCGCCAGATCGAAATCGCAAATTTTAACCAGCCCGCCGGCGTCGATCATAATGTTCTCAGGCTTCAAATCGCGATGTACAATCTTCTGACGATGCAAATAGTCTAAGCCGGACAGCAGATCGTAGATGAAGAAGATCGCAATGTCGAGAGGAAAGCGGTCGGCGGCGTTAACGAGCGTTCGAAGGTCGGCGCCGTCGATAAATTCTATCGCCAGGTAAGGGTAAACTTTTTCAACGCCCGCTTCATTAAAACGCGCGATGTTTGGATGGCGGAGTTGGCGATACATCTCCGCTTCGGTGCGCATTCTGTCTAGTTCGTCTCGATCCTGTTCAACGGCGGGAAAGTTAGAAACTTTGAGCAGAACGAACTTTTCTTCGTGCGGATCATATCCGCGACACGTCGTCGTCTGGATATTTCGCTTTAATTCCGCGACGACATGGTATCGTCCAACCTTTTTCATAATCCCCATTCCTTGATGCGATAATGCAGCCATCGGCGCGAAACGCCTAGGGCGCTGGCCGTTTCGCTGATATTGCTTTGGTGGTCGGCCAATGCTTGCTCAACAATATGTTTTTGATAGTCTTTCATCGATAAGCCGGACGGCAGAATCGGTTGCGGGTTGCCCGGTTGAATTTGGAGGTCTTTCGCTGTGATGAATTCGCTTTTTGCAAGCAACACGGCGCGCTCGATGCAATTTTCCAATTCTCTCACGTTTCCCGGCCAGGCGTAGCCGCGAACCGCTTCGACGCCGTCTTCTGAAAAGCCGGACAATTTTTTATTAAATTTTTGCGTGAAGTTGGTCAGAAAATATTGCGCGAGGAGAACAACGTCGTTGCCCCTGGCGCGCAACGGCGGCATTTTGATCGTGATCACGTTGAGACGATAATAAAGGTCTTCCCGAAACGTGCCCTCTTCAACTTCTTTTTTGAGGTCTTTGTTCGTGGCGGCAACGATGCGAACGTTGACTTTTTTCGAGCGGTTTTCGCCAATCGGTTTGACTTCGCGCTCTTGTAAAACGCGCAGTAGCTGCACTTGAACGCGTTGGCTAATGTCGCCAATTTCGTCCAGAAAAAAAGTGCCGCCTTCGGCCTCTTCGAACAGCCCTTTCTTGTCGTGGGTCGCGCCGGTAAAAGCGCCTCTTTTATGCCCGAACAGTTCGCTCTCAAGCAATGCTTCGGGCAGCGAGCCGCAGAAGCAGGCGATGAAAGGCTTTTCTTTTCTCATGCTGTTGTAATGAAGCGCCCTTGCCGCAACTTCTTTTCCTGTGCCGCTTTCGCCAAGCAGCAGCACTGTTGCATCCGTATCAGCAATGCTTGTGATAAGATCGATGACGCCCTCCATCGCCGGGCTGCGTCCGATCATGCCTGAGATGGCGTTTTTTTCCTGAAGGTTTTTTCGCAGACGTGTATTTTCCGTGTTGAGGCGGTCGTACATCTGCGCATTTTCCAAAGCGATTGCCGCTTGATGCGCAAAAGCTGTGAGAAACGGCTCCATTTCCGGGCGAAATTGGCCGCGTGATTCTGAGCTGTCGATGTAAATTACACCGATAGGCTTTGATTTTATCCGAAGCGGGAGACCGGCGGCCGCAACTATTCTTTGTCTCGCAAGACTTTGCGCCGTACTAAAGCGCTCGTCTTCCAGAACATTGTACGAAATGACGGTCTGCCCTGAATCTGTCGCTGCATCAACAATACTTTGTGAAAATTGGTCGAGCGGCTGTTTTGAATCCGCGTCAATGTTGTAAGAAATTTTGACGTTAAGCTTACCTGGTTCATCCTTGTCATAAAGCAGCACCATCCCCCGCTGTGCGTTGACCGTCTTTAACGCCGTGTCAAGAAGCTTTTTGAGCAAATCATCGATGTTGTGAATCGTGTTGATGGTCTCGCTAATATCCGAGAGCGCCTTGAGAGGATCTTCGATAAATTGGTTGCTCATTCGTTCGCCCTTATTTTGAAAGTCGCCGGTTTCGTTCGGCTCTTGTTTCCAAATTCATCTTCAAATTCCAACACCCAAAAATAATCGCCGACTGTAAGGTTCACAAAAGGCGTCAGCGTCGTGTCCTGGATGTTTTCAAATAGAAATTCTTCGAACGTATCAAATGAAATGATGCGTTTTGCATCGATGGCCGTTTTGTAGCTGAAAGGAAAATGAGGTTCCGGCCATAAAAAAGTCGGCCTTTGGCCGACGGTGATATTGTCGCGGGGTGAAATAATTTGAACTTCATGTCTGACGAAGCGCGTAATGAAAAACGGCCCGTACCTGGTTGACCGCCTTTTTGAATTTGTCTCCGTTTCAATGTCGATGAAAATCGGCGCTCCGAGAAGTTTTTCCGTTTTCCCTGCGAGCGATGTTGAGTCCAGCGGGATAACGGTTTCCCACTTATCGCGATCTCGTCCCGGGGTCAAGTCCTTTGAGATTGAGTGGTCTGGGATGGTCAGAGTCAAATTTTCTATATCCAGCGTTCGGTCCGGGTCGGAAACGCCAAAAAACGTTTCAAGATTGGTGTTGGTTTGTCCGGCGTCGTTCAGCTCTGAGAATACTGTTGAAAGCCGCAGAGAATCTATCACGGGAAGTTGGTCAAGTCCAACGTCAACAGAAAATACCTTCCCGGCGTCAAGCGTTGCTTCTAATTTTTCTTCAGCGAAGCCCTCTTTTCGAAACCGCAAAAGGTATTTGCCGGGAGCAAGTCTTTCAAAAACAAATTCTCCATCATCGTTGGTCGTCGTTTCAAATCCGAGGCTTGTGTCCGCAACTGTCTGAGATGAAAACGGGAAAAGGTCAATCTCAACGCCTGGAACAATTTGAGCGGCGGAATAGACTGTTGTGCATTTGCCAATAATTGCATTGATCGGCCGATAGATCGCTGAAAGCGGGTCCAGTGGATTGTCGCGAGGCGCATCCTCCGTGCATTGCATTAACATCAGAAGCATAGCGGAGCAAAACACAACACGGAAAAAGCCTTGAAAGTATTGGTAAGAGTATTTTCTAATGTTCATTTTCAGAACGCACGCTAAAAGCCGGTTTTGTGCAAAAATTACGCAATTCTCGAAAATTTATGCGCATATAATGCACAGCCGATTATACAAAAATTAATAGAACGTCACAAAGACTCTTTTGACGAAGTTTGCTTTACCCAAAGCTTCAATTGGCACAGTAGTTGACGATTCATTGTTGACGCATTGCCGAAACAAACGTATAATTGGTAACATGAAGCGTTATTGGGCTAAATCGTCGATTTGTTGAAGTTTCGTCCACTGGAGATACGCCAAGCCGTTGAGAAAATTTTAGACTCCGTGAAAAACGAAGCGCCTCCATTGTCACTCGTTGATTTTTCCGATAAATTACTCTAAACATGCAGGAAGCTGAAGTTGTTTTTCGAACGATGGCCTCTCTGCATTTTTGTTTAAAAATATGAAAATAGAAAACCTTCATATATTCAAAAACTCCACAAAAAGACGCTTACTGGCTGTTGGGTTGGGCTTGTTCATCTTATTTCCTGCGCTCCTTCACGGCCAAACGTTAGAGCTTTCTCGCAGCGCGGATTTTTCCACATTCGATGAGTCCTTTGCGTTTTCCGATACGCTTTTTGCTCGCGTCATTTTTCCGCAAGTTGACTTTACGGACATCGACGAAAACGCATGGTCAATCAGCTCAAAAATCGGCGATAAACGCTCAACGACCATAGAAGGCGAGTTTGTTAATCATTTTAACGGCGTCTTTACACTCGCGCTGCCGCTTGAGAAATTAGAGCGAGGCTTCACCTCGTGGAGATTCAGAGCGGACATCGAAGACGATCGAAAAGTTAAGTTCAGCTCAAAAGCGGACGTCAGAGTTGCTGCCAATGCTGAGATTCAAGGCGACCTTGCAGTCACTGGAATCATCACTGCTTTTTTAAGCAAGTCGATTGTTGTCGGAGAAAAAGTCGTTTTTGAAATCGATGATTCGACCATTGTCGAAGAATTTGGCGAATTTTTGGACGTCGGCGAACTTGAAGTCGGACAAAAAGTCGAAATTGCAGGCGAAAAATTCGATAGCGATACAATCTTTGCAAGACGCATTCTCATTGTTGGACGTCCGGATGATGAACAAACTTTAACCTTGACCACGACCCTTGACGCGATCGATGACTCAACAATTTTCGCGACGGGCTCGAGATTTTGCATTCTGCCGTTTACCGCAGTACAAGATGAGAGTGAAGAAACCATCCCGCTTTCCGAATTTAAACCGGGGATGCAGGTCAAAATTTCAACCGTTTCGGTGGCCACTGGCTTCAAATACGTCAAAGGTCTGCGCATCGTTAGTCGCGAATTTGTAAATCAAGACGTCACGGTGGAAGGCTTCATAAATCGCATAATTTCATTAGACGGCGAGTTGCCCGACACACTGGAAGTCGTTTCAACGCTATACGAAATTCCGAAAACCCGAAAAAACCAGATCTACGGATTCGATTCAAAAAAAATCGACTTTAGCGAACTGCGACTTGGCGAACACATTCGAATGAAAGCAACTGCTCGCGAAGGTGATGTTTTGCTCATGTCCGAGGTTAGCCGGATAAACGATTCAAGCGCGTATCTTACTGTTCAAGGCGATTTGTCCTTTGTATCCGAAAAGAAGATCGGCGTTGAGACGGTGGAGTTTGAGTTGACCGAACGCACCATCGTGCTGAATTCTGAAGAAGAACCGGAATTTCTGTCGCATGATGATTTGATGGTCGGACAAATAGTTACAGCTCTCTACGGCGAGACAACAAAGGGCGTGCTTGAAACCCGAAAAATTTTTGTAGAAGACGCAGATGTAGAAGCGGTTACGATTGCCGGTGAAATCTCATTGATTGCTGAGAACGCTTTCAATATTGACGACAACAAGTTTCAAATAAATGACCTGACGATAATTCAAAACCGGCAGCTGCTACCCATTTTCTTTTCTGACCTTGAAGATTCCGATTTAGTAGAAGTAACCGCATTGCCTCTGGGGCCAAATGAGTTTAATGCGCTTAATGTGCGAGTCACAGGTTTGCGAATTGATCAGGTTGCGGTTCAAAGTTTTGTCAATGTTGTTGAGGACAGCGTTATCGTTGCCGGCGGAGTGGAAGTTCAAATCGATGCATCGACCGTTTTTCTGGACGAAAACAACGAGGAAACGAGCATTGCAAGCATCACAGACAGCTCGATAGTTGAAGTGACCGCAAATCAGAGCGAATTTGACGAAACGAAATACATTGCCGAGGTTGTTCAGATAGTAGGAGAGGTCGACGACGCTCTTTTCCTTGAAGGCCGGATTGACGCAGTAAACGCTGACACGGTTAGCGTATTAGGGGAAAGAATTTTGATCACGCCAATGGCTCTCTTGCGAGATGAACGGGGCGACAGTATAGTTTATGAAGAATTTAACTCACATTTTTCGGTAAACACTGCTGTACGCATTCAGGCGATTGCCATAAAGAACGGGCCTGGTTTTGCGTGGGTTATTGAGAAAACTTCATCCTCGGCAAGAGAAGTTCGCACAACCGGGGCGATCCTTTCAATCAACGAAACTGAGCTCGCGATAAACAAAACAGTCATCAGTTTTGAGCCTTCGGTAATCGTCATAAATGCGGACGGTTCAACAGCCGCACCTTCAAATCTTCGCGAGAATGAGGTTGTAGAAGTCGTGGGGATTGGATTACAAGGCTTTGCGTTTGCAGATACAATATGGGCGTTGGATAGAAAAATAATCGCCGGCGCTTACAAGAGAATCGACGACTTGCACTTTGAAATCGGCCCCGAATCTTTTGACTGGGAGCCGAACGTTCTGGTTCTCGATGAACATGGGCTGCCGGGTTCAGTCGATGAATTGACTGACGGCTCGCAAGTTGAAGGCGTTGTCGATTTAAGATCAGGGAAAGTAATTGTAAGACGTTTAAGAATTTTGAGCGCTAAAACGCCGACAGATATTTCATCCCGAAGTTTTGAAACAAGCGTTCCGGCAAAATTTGAACTATCGCAAAGTTTTCCAAATCCGATTGCTCAGAAGGCTCTTTTCGAGAAAGGCGCCACGATTCGATTTTCGCTTAAAAATAGCGCTACGGTTTCTTTAGATATTTTCAATATTCTCGGACAACGGGTGGCCTCGATTTACTCTGAGAAAAATCTAGTCGCGGGAATTCATAATGTGGTTTGGCGAGGACGGAATACGAACGGCAACCTGGCCGCACCTGGCGTTTATTTTTACC
The DNA here is from genome assembly GCA_964014485.1 of uncultured Deferribacteres bacterium. Classification (GTDB taxonomy): domain Bacteria; phylum Zhuqueibacterota; class Zhuqueibacteria; order Zhuqueibacterales; family Geothermadaptataceae; genus CAXHAT01. The sequence goes on along the minus strand of CAXHAT010000001.1, from coordinate 86,929 downwards.
GTTTGAATATTCAAGGCGTTTTCCTGGCGAAGAAAATAGTCGTGTTTCCGGTTGAATGACTGCTACCGGCAGAAAATAAAGATCATTCAGATTTAGAATAAAAAACCCGAGCTGCAAGTTGCAGGTCGGGTTTTTCTTTTTGCCGGCGGGGAATTCCGGCAAACAAGAGTGGGTGTGGGAGTGTATGACGCATTCGCATCCATGCGAATGTGGTAAATTATTTCACAAAGTCTGTGCCAAAGCATAGATACGATTTGAAGCAATAATCGTTGAGCGGTTAATATGCTGCAAAGTTGCTGGCTGAGCGTGTTTGTCGACCTCCATTTGATCAGCAATTGCGCGGCGAATCATCAGGATTTTGAAAGGCCGTTCAATTCTTTCAGAAGCCATAATGCTTTTCAGTCAAATTTTCTTTGCTCGATCTCGCAGTTCTTTCGCATATTTTTTAAGATAAACAAGAACAAGTTTTGTACTCAGAGTAGCACTCAATGTGGAAGGTGGTGTGATGAAAAAACTTTTGAAAATTCTCGGGATATTGGTAGTCCTTGTTGTTGTGTTGGTCGTTGCGGGCGCTGCTTTTATCAATTTCAGTTTTCCAAAAGTTGAAGCCGCGCCGGATATTGCCATAGAATCAACGGAAGAACTCGTTATGCGCGGCAAGTATTTGGCGAATCATGTGAATTTATGCATGGATTGTCACTCGGAGCATGATTGGGCTTATTACCCTCCAAAGCTTGTAAATGGAGCAAATGGGGCGGGCGGGGACTTGTCGAAGATGAATTCGGCAAGGTCTACGCGTCTAATCTCACCCCCGCAAACCTGAAGGAATGGACGGACGGTGAAATTTTTCGTGCCATTACTGCAGGAATTGACAAGGATGGAAATGGGCTTGCGCCGATGATGCCCTATGCAATTTACAAAAACTTGCCGCGCTCAGACGTCTATGCCATTATCGCGTATCTGCGCTCTCTCCCTTCGGTTGAAAACACTATTCCCGAGCCGGAAATCGCCTTTCCGTTCAGCTTGATTTTCAAGACCGTCCCTGCTCCATATGTTGAAGTTGAAGAGCCTGACACAACAGATTTAGTGAACTATGGAAAGTTTTTGAGCCAAGTATCCGGATGTCATTTTTGCCACACGCCAATTGAAATGGGTGAGCCTGTTGAAGGCATGGATTTCGCGGGCGGACATGAATTTCCGATTCCGGGCGGCGGGATCGTACGCTCAACCAACTTGACTCAGGACACGGAAACCGGCGTCGGGCTATGGAGCGAAGCGATGTTTGTTGCCAGATTCAAGGCGTTTGCAAACCCGGAAGTTCAGCCCGTAAAGATCAATAGCGGGGAATTTACAACAAGGATGCCCTGGTTCGAACTCTCAGGGATGAAAGATCGGGACTTGAAAGCAATTTTCGCATATTTGAAAACTGTTGCGCCGATAAGAAATAGTATTGAAAAGTTTTCACCGTGATAAACGCTAAGATTTCTTTTGAGTGAGGCGGGTTTCTTCTAACGTACCTCAGGCGCATTGAATTTTTCAAGGCATTGCGGAAAGAATCAACTTGACTTCGTGTAAAAAGGACACTATACTTGTCGCCATGAACCCTTTTGCGGCAATCGATATGGCAATCTTTCGTTTCGCGGAAAACAAGCTGCTGGTCTACATTGTCAAGTTAAAGCTTGAACCGTTTTCCGGAAAGTTAGCCTTGCCTGGTTCTCTCTTGCAAAGCGATGAGGACCTTAGGACGGCCGCCCGGCGGGTTTTTTTTGAAGCGACCGGATCGCAGAAAGCGTTTTTCGAGCAGGTTTATACGTTCTCAGCTCCGGATCGTGACGTTCGGCGCAGGTCAATCGCCACTGCATACATGGCTTTTCCGGAGTCTGACGTTGCGTTGTTTGAACCGTGTGAAAAATATACTTACGGCCAGTGGAGAGATGCGTTTTCCATCCATGATTTGGCCTACGATCACGATCAGATTTTGAGCGTTTGCAGAGAGCGGATAGCTTCGAAACTTAATTACACTTCCATTGCGCTGCTCTTGCTTCCTCAAAAGTTCACTCTCACGGAAATGCAAAAACTTTATGAATATTGCCTCCAGCGAAATATCGACAAACGAAATTTTCGAAAAAAAATTCTTTCCTTAAATATCATCAAGCCCACTGGAGAAAAACGGTTGGGGAGAAAAGCCCGGCCAGCAATGTTGTATCAAGCCGTAAGCCGATCACTGGAAACGATCCCGCTGTTCAGATAATCATTGCAATCTGATTTTAAGGACGAACAAAAGATCGGCTGTTTTTATAAACAACTTAGTGTAAAAAAGACACTTTCAGGAGTAATGAATCATGGACATTTCGCAAGGAATTTCTCAATCTGCAAGACTTCAATACAAATACCGCCTTTTGCAGTTGCGAACATCAAGCGATCAACAAGAACTCCCCGGACAGTTTTTCTCCAGTCAAAGAAAAACCTTTCATGTTGCTTTTAGAGATTGTGCTGCAAAAAATGGATTTTCGATGGATAATGATCGCATCCTGCTCCATGGTTTTGAAACCGTTATTGAAAACCGTCTAAAGCTTCGGGTAACGCGTCTGGAAATCGACGAAACAATACGGGCGCTTGAGAATGCAGATCAAAGCCGAAGCGATGGTTTATGGATAAACGCTGGCTTTTGGCGGCAAGTGCTGAGAGATTTTGGCGGGTTGTTGCCAGTGAAATTGACGTACAAAGGCGAAAACGAATTTGTGCGGCCCCACGAGCCATTCATGATGATAGAGCTAACCGGCCAGGATGCTGTCGGATTTGTCGGTTGGCTAAAAGGGCAACTCAATATTGCTGCAGCAGCATCTCAGCAAGTGACTTCAGATTTGAACTGGAAGCAATACCTAAACAGAATTTTTCACGACTCGGATGAACGCGTCGTGAAAAACTTTGAGCCGTTAGTATCAAGCTCTGCTGTGAACGACGCTTATGAATCAGCATTTGAAGATTCATCTTTTGCCGGGTATGATTTTTTTGAAGAAGCCCGCAAACATCTTCTTCCGCAGGCCATGAGATATGCACAAGAAGGAAATGACACGGTCGTTCAGGCGCAGCCAGGCCGAAAAGACGCTGTTCGAGCCGTGCTGTATTTGGCTAAGCTGGCGATCCAAAACGGCCTCTACGAAGAAAGAGGAGGGTTCAAGTACCCGCGAAATATCAGATGTCAAATTCCCGCCTCACTACCTGAAAAAGAAATCGCGCAACTGGTTGACGATCTGTTGGCGAGAAAATTAGCCCCGTCAGCATGGGTTAGTTATTCTCTTGCGGAAAAACAACAGTCGAAACGAACCTGCTTAAGCCGGGACGATTTGATATATTTCATTGATCCCCAACCAAAATGGTTCACTCATACTTCCACTCCTGCGCTTAAGCAAAGGAAGGAAATTGACGGCCTGCCTTTTAAAGAAAAACAAACTGCTTGCGAGTTGCGGTAAATATTTGTATTATTTGATCTTCTGTCGCGCAAAAACATCAAAACTCCAAGATGTTTTCGTGCTGTAAAAAAACACAAAAAACCTTAGCGGATTTAACTTTTGCATCAGCGGGTTTTCTGCAAGCAAATAATACGGATTGTTCATGAGTAATTTTGAAATAGGCAAAGTCGTTCCGGTCTTCATCGAAGACGAAATGAAAGAATCGTACATCAATTATTCGATGTCGGTCATTGTTTCGCGGGCGCTGCCGGATGTACGCGACGGATTGAAGCCAGTCCACCGCCGCGTCCTGTACGGCATGTTAGACTTGAATTTGAGACCCGGCAGCTCTTACAAAAAGTCAGCAAGAATCGTTGGTGAAGTGTTGGGTAAATACCATCCGCACGGCGATTCAGCCGTTTATGATGCGATGGTTCGGATGGTGCAAGACTTTTCGTTGCGCTACCCGCTTGTCGACGGCCAAGGCAACTTTGGTTCTATTGACGGCGACAACCCGGCGGCCATGCGTTACACCGAAGCGCGTCTTACCCGCATTGCTGAAGAAATTCTGCGTGACCTCGAAAAGAACACTGTCGATTTTGCCCCGAATTTCGATGAATCGCTAAAAGAGCCGACCGTTCTGCCGTCCGTGCTGCCTACGTTGCTGGTCAATGGTTCGTCAGGAATTGCCGTCGGAATGGCGACGAACATCCCGCCACACAATATCGATGAAGTTATCAACGGCATCGCCGCGCTTATTGACGATCCGGAAATCGCCGTCGAAGGCTTGATGGAACATATCAAAGGGCCGGATTTTCCAACCGGCGGAACGATTTACGGCGAAGAAGGCATTGACGAAGCTTACCGCTCCGGGCGAGGTATTGTCTCGATACGCGCAAAGACGCAGTTTGAAGAGCTAAACAACGGGCGTGAAAGAATTATCGTCAACGAGTTTCCCTACCAGGTCAACAAGCGCGGGTGGATTGAAAGAACAGCGGCGCAAATTCGCGAAAAACGCATCGAAGGCATTTCCGATATTCGCGACGAATCGGATCGTGAAGGCATTCGCGTGGTCGTTGAACTGAAGCGCGACGCCGTGCCGGATGTTGTGCTCAACAATCTTTTTAAGCACACGGCATTGCAGACGAGTTTTGGGGTCATCATGCTGGCGCTTGTCAATGGCCGCCCGCATGTGTTGACGCTCAAGCAAGTTTTGCAGCATTTCATCGATTTTCGCCACGAAGTCGTTGTTCGTCGAACGAAATTCGATTTGGAAAAAGCGGAAAAACGCGCGCACATTTTGGAAGGCTTAAAAATAGCGCTCGACAATATCGACGAAATAGTTGAATTGATCAAAAAGTCCGCCAACCCTTCCGAAGCGCGAACCGGTTTGATGGAACGCTTTGGCTTAAGCGAAATTCAAGCGCAAGCGATTCTCGATATGCGTTTGCAAAGATTGACCGGTCTTGAACGCGATAAAATCGAGCAAGAATATCGCGAAGTTTTGCAATTGATCGAAAAGCTGCAAAGCATTTTGGCGAATCGTGAATTGCGAATGCAGATCGTCAAGGAAGAATTGCTTGCTCTCAAGGACAAATATGGCGATGAGCGCCGCACCGACATTGTTCCATCGTTAGAAGGCATCAGCATTGAATCCTTGATCGCCGAGGAAGATATGGTTGTGACGATGAGCAGCGACGGTTTTATCAAGCGCGTTCCTCTCACGGAATATCGCAGCCAGAATCGCGGCGGCCGAGGACTGACGGGCTCAAAAACCAAAAACGAAGCTTTCATAAAGCATCTGTTTGTCGCTTCAACTCATAATTATATTTTGTTTTTTACCAACAAAGGAAAATGCCATTGGCTCAAAGTCTATCAAGCGCCTTTGGCTGGCCGAACGTCGCGCGGCAGAGCGTTGGTTAACGTGCTCAATCTCGACGCCGACGAGAAAATTGCTGCTTTTGTAAGCGTTCGTGAGTTCGACGATGCACGAAACGTCGTTATGGCGACGGCGCGCGGAATTGTTAAAAAGACCGCGCTGTCAGCTTACGGAAATCCGCGCAAAGGCGGCATAAATGCTATATCTATTCGGGAAAACGACGAATTGATCGCCGCGAAGCTGACCGACGGTTCTCAGCAAATTATGCTTGCGACCCGCCAGGGAAAATCGATTCGATTTAACGAAGGCGAAGTTCGCGAGATGGGAAGAACCGCTTCCGGCGTAAAAGGAATCGAGTTGTCTGAAAATGACGTCTTGATTGGGATGGTTATCGTTTCGGGCGATGGAACCGTTCTTATTGTTACAGAGAACGGATATGGCAAGCGCAGTTTCGTCGAAGATTATTCTCTGCAGCACCGAGGCGGCAAGGGCGTCATCACGCTGAAAACGAATGATAAAACCGGACTGTTGGTGGCGATTGAAGAAGCCGTCGATGATAACGATGTTATGATCATCACGCAAAAGGGAATTATCATCCGCCAAAACATTGGCCAAATCAGCGTTATCGGCAGAAATACACAAGGGTTTCGATTGATTCGAGTCGATGATGGAGACGTCATCGCTGACGTTGCAACAGTTGTTGCTGACGAAGGAGAAGACGAAGATGATCAAGATGAAAACGCCTCAGACGTTGACTTGAACACAAACGGCGCACCTCAGAACGACAACGATTATACTTCAGATCAATAAAACATTCGCCCCTCGAACTCAGGATGAGTATCGGGGAGTGAGTTTTTTCAAGCGTAATGCACTGCCGCGCTTTTTATTTTAACGGAAAATCGAAAGGGATTCGATTCCTTTTGCCGAGCACAGGACGAAATGGCAAGGATTAAAAATGAATGCCGACTATTGGCGCCTGGAGAAACAAAAGCTCATCGCTGAACTTGAGCAAAGAATTGTCAGCAATAAGCAATTCATTGCCTTCAAGGAACTTGAGCACTTAAACTTACCTAATATTTTGCGCGTTTCACTCCGCAAGGAGGCTCGCAATGTCTTTCTCAAAGAACGCCCCATCAGAATCATTCAGAGCAATCGGTTCGATTTTTCTGAACCTGCTTTTAAGAATCACATTCGTATTCTGAGAGATCACCTTATCGAACGAGTGCGTTTTCGGCCCGAAGAAGTCCGAAAGACGATTCGCTTTACCGTTACGCTTTGCTTCGATTTGATCACCCGCCCCGTTTCTACTGTTAAATCCATGCTTTTTCGAACGCAGCCCGAGCGCTTGAGCGAAGAAGTCGTCGATGTTTTGCGTGGTTTGAGCGGCGACGTTCCTTTCGTCCGAGCTTTGCTGGCGGAGCTTGAGAAAGACCCCAAAAACTATTTTTCAAAAGAAGATTACAATGCCGTCTCGGAAAAGCTGAAAGCCGACCTCTATGCGGGAAATCCCGTCGCTTCGCTTTGTTCGGATTTAGAAATGCTTTGGGGATTCTATTTCGAAGTTTTTCAAACCGACGTCCACGAGTTCTCCGCAGACTTGATGTACGGCATGCTTGTAGAACGCGGCCTGCACGATTACGCCGCAAGCTTTCTTGAAGAGCGATCTCAAAAGGAGACCTGGTCCTTTGAAGCGTTCCAACAATTTCTCGAACGACATCTGATTGTAGGCAGACTGGCCGAAGGAGGAGATGATATTGGCGAACCTGTTCAATATATCGACGAACCCGCCGCCGCTGCGTTGACGAGCGAGAGAGAAAATTCTGACGTCTTAACGGGGAATGATTCAGACAGACAAACGGTGAGCCGCGCCCTTACGGTCACGCAGCCGGCGCGGCATTCGGAAATGAACCCTGAAAATGAGACTGGATACATGCGATTTTTTTTCGGAAAACGTGATAATTCGAATGCATCAAACGGGGCCGGAAACGAGAAAAAGCCGAAAAGCTCAAAAGAAAATGACAGAACGCCGTCGATGGGCGATTCGTCTTCTCAAGACAATGATAATGCCGCTTTTGACGCGACTGACAATTTTGGCCGCAGCTTCCGCTCTAACTTTGAATTTGATGATACCGCCACCGCCTCAATCAATCGCTCTCAGCTCGAGTATCAACCTCCCGGCCCTTACCCTTCTTTGCATGTAATCATCGATAAGAAATCCGAGACGCTCTTTGTTAAAAAAATCTTTGGCAAGGATCAAAGAGCGTACAAAAAGTTTATCAAACGGATTGAGTCCGAAGACAGTTGGAAAACCGCAAAGACAATTTTAAACGAAGAATTGTCTGCCAGGGAAATTCGCCCATACTGTCGCGAAGCCGTGAAGTTAAGCGACTTGCTTTTTTCGCGGTATTTTTCAAAAGGACAGTATTAAAGGTTTTGATCTTTTGCATCCGCCTGCGAGCGGTTTTACCCGCTCGCGCCTTCCCGGTTGAATTGACTTTGAGCCGTAAATGGTAGGCGCTGAAGCCAGCGCTTACCTTCATCCCCTTTTTCGAAATACCCCCCAGTTCGAAGCTTCCATCTCAAATTAGTTTACTTTTTCTTTTGAAAATGCTCCTTTATTGCGCTCTTGGGTTCTCAATTCAACAAATGGAGTGTAAGATGAAATCATTCTGGAAAAAGTACTTTTTCGATCCTGAAATCCCCGCAGCGCGAATCGACCTGTCCCTCCTTATTATTCGAATTGTGTTCGGCGCATCTATGGTGATCGGGCACGGCTGGGGAAAATTGATGAGCTACGGCGAACGTCTGGATTCCTTCCCCGACCCGCTTGGTCTCGGCAGCCCAATCAGCCTGACTTTGGCCGTCTTTGCCGAATTCTTCTGCGCTGTCGCCGTCGTGATCGGCTTTGCAACGCGATTCGCGGTCATCCCGCTGATCATCACAATGCTTGTGGCCATATTTGTCGTTCATATCAGCGATCCGTTTTCTCGCATGGAAAAAGCGATTCTTTTTCTTTTTCCCTACATTGCGCTTTTGATCAGCGGGCCGGGCAGATATTCGATTGACGCCAAAATAACAGCCGGTGAGTAAGATTCATCTTTCAAAACGAGGGAGAGAGAAACGAATGCGAAATCGATCAAGGCTTTTGGTCAAAGCATTGGCTTTGGGAGTCATCCTGAACTTTACGCCGGAAGGGCGGACGGCCACCTATGGTGACAAAGTCGACACTCTGAAAATCGCCGGCTTGAGCGAGACGGTTGAAATCATCAAGGACAGGTGGGGGATTTCACACATTTACGCACAAAACCAGCCCGATTTGTTTTTCGCGCAAGGCTGGAATGCAGCGCGTGATCGGCTTTTCCAATTCGAGATGTGGCGCAGACGCGCGCTCGGATTGCTGGCGGAAATTCAGGGTGAAAAAGCGCTGCAGCACGACATTGGAGCGAGGCTGCTCAAGCTGCGCAAGCCGATTGAACAAGAAATGGCGCACTATCACGAAGACGGGCGTGAGATTATCACTTCTTTTGTTGCGGGGATAAACGCCTACATTGAGCTGACGCGACAAAACCCCGATCTGCTGCCAATTGAATTTGGATTGCTCGGAATTCAGCCCGGCGAATGGACGCCGGAAATCGTGGTTTCGCGGCACAACGGCCTGTTTTTTGGCGCACGAGCGGAAGTCGCGACCGCGCAACTCGTACACAAGCTCGGGGCCGACAAGGTTCGCGAAATCAACAATTACCACCACGGGCAGCCAGACCTTGAGGTGAAACCAGGACTTGACTTGTCACTCATCACGCAGGACGTTCTGGAGATATACAACGCATCTCGGTTTCCGCCGCCCTTTACGCCCGAAGATATTGCCCAAGCCGAGCATCGTGGCAAATCTCCCAAAACCGGGGCGCTTTTTAACCAGGAGATTCAAGGACGATTGGCGCAAGGAGAGCCGGAAAATGCCCGAGATTACTTTTTGAAACTGTTTGGTGACGTCAACGAGGTTGTTAACACCATCGGCAGCAATAACTGGGTGTTGAGCGGCGAAAAGACGTTTTCCGGTTATCCGATTATGGCCAATGATCCCCATCGCAGTCTGCAGGTTCCCTCGCTGCGTTACTGGGCCCACCTCAATGCTCCGGGCTGGAACGCCATCGGCGGCGGCGAGCCTGCACTCCCCGGACTTTCAATCGGCCACAATGAGCACGGCGCATGGGGATTGACAATTTTTCTTATCGATCAGGAAGATTTGTACACCTACGACACAAATCCTGAAAACCCAAACCAGTACAAATATCAGGGACGTTGGCAGGATATGGAAATGATCGAAGAAAGTATCCCCGTCAAAGGTCAAGAGCCAAAGACTGTTCAACTAAAATACACAAGACACGGCCCGGTATTGTACGAAGACGCAGAAAATAGCAAGGCTTACGCGTTGCGCGCGGCATGGTTGGAAATCGGAACCGCGCCCTATTTGGCCAGCTTGCGCATGGATCAAGCAGCCACTTTTGAAGAATTTCGCGAGGCGTGCAGTTTTTCCGGAACGCCGCCGGAAAATATGGTTTGGGCCGACAAAAACGGTAACATCGGCTGGCAGGCGGTCGGATTCACGCCCGTGCGCAACGATTGGCAAGGCGTTCTTCCCGTCCCGGGCGACGGCCGTTTTGAATGGACAGGCTTTTTACCGGTAAAATCTCTGCCGAATGTTTACAACCCTGAAAAAGGCCATTTTGCAACCGCCAACCAAAACAACGTCCCGCTCGATTACCCCTACCACATTGGATTTAATTGGTCAGACCCGTTCCGCTTTCACCGCATCGAAGAAGTGCTGGGCTCAGGACGAAAACTTACGCTTTCCGACAACATGCTTTTGCAGCACGACGAGCTCTCTCTCGTTGCGCGGGCAATTGTCCCGTTGCTCAAGAATCTAAAATCTGACGACCGGCGCGTCGCGGAAGCGATGCGAATGCTTTTGGATTGGGATTTCGTTCTCGATGCAAATTCTGTAGAAGCAGGAATTTACGCAGCGTGGGAGAAAAAACTGGCGCAAAATGTCATCGCTTTACGAATTTCTCTCGAAGATGCGGCTCTTTTCGGCGGTGTGTCGCGCGTTCGTCTCATCGAATGGTTGGTTGCTCCCGACGGAGCATTCGGCAAAAATCCGGTCGCCGCGCGGGATGAACTTTTACTCAACAGCTTGTCACAGGCGCTTGAAAAATTGACCAATAAATTGGGCGCAGACATGCGACGATGGCAATACGGCCAGGCGAAATATCATCACAGCAAAATTCAACACATGCTGAGCGGCGCGGTGACGGAAGCTATGAAGGAAAAACTCAACGTTGGGCCTTTGCCGCGCGGCGGATACGGCTACACCGTGAACAACACGTCAAACTCGGACAATCAACGCTCCGGCGGCACATTCAGAATTATTGCTGACACGGGAAATTGGGATAATTCGGTGGGCACAAATTCGCCCGGTCAGTCAGGCGATCCAAATAGCCCGCACTACGGAGATTTGTTTAAACTCTGGGCGGAGGGACGGTATTTTCCGGCATTCTATTCACGGCCAAAAGTCGAATCCGTTGCGCAGCACGTGACGCATCTTCAGCCGGAAAAATAGCGGGATCGCCAGAAGGAGTGCAAAGCTTGCTTTGCCTTTTAAAAGCTTAGCGTACAATCAAGGCAAGCCTTGCTCTCCTTACAAAAGGCCTCAATTCTTTAAAACAACCCTGTAACGCGCTTGGCTGTCTCGCACTTTGGCCATCGCCGCATTCACTTCTGAAAAAGGAAGCGTCTCAATTTGCGCCTCGATTTTATGTCGTGCGGCAAACTGCAACATTTCCTGCATCATCACCCGCCCGCCGATTGGGCTGCCGCAAATGGAGCGCTGCCCCTCAATCAATTGGCTTGGAGAAATCGTGATCGGTTGCTCCGGCACGCCGACAAAACAAAGCTTGCCTCGCGGCCGCAGCGCGTTGACGTAAACGCGCCAATCCAAATCAGCAAAAACCGTGGTTAATATAAAATCAAGAGAACGCTGTGTTTTTTTCATTTTTTCACGGTTACGAGAATCGACAAAATGATGTGCGCCAAATTTTTTTGCTTCACTTTCCTTATTTGGAGAAGTCGAGAAGGCCGTCACTTCACAGCCCATTGCGCCGGCGAATTGAATGGCCAAATGTCCGAGGCCGCCGACGCCGACAACGCCGACTTTCATTTCTGAGCTCACCCCAAAATCTCTGAGCGGCGTATAAACTGTGATTCCGCCGCAAAGCAGCGGCGCCGCACCCGCCGAACTCAGCGCTCCCGGGATTTTGAACGCGAATCGATGGTCGACGCGAATCTTGTCCGCGAATCCGCCGTGATTTTTGACGCACGTCGCTTTTTTGCGGTCGCACAAGTTTTCCTCGCCGCGGTCGCAAAACTCACACTTGTGGCAGGAGCCGCATTGCCAGCCCACGCCGACGCGATCGCCAATTTCAAATTGCTTCGCGTTCTTGCCGCGCTTTTGAACGATCCCAACAATTTCATGGCCGGGAACAAAAGGAAAATGCGTGATTCCCCAATCGTTTTGCCACAAATGCACGTCGCTGTGGCAAATGCCGCAATGCGTGATTTCAATTTCAAGATCAAGGTGTGAAAGCGGTTTTGGCGGATAGGCGAACGGCGCAAATTGAGCCGAAGCTTCTGCGGCTGCGAAAGCGTTAAAATTCATGCCAGCAATTCCTTGATGACGTTTATGGCCAGTGTTTGATCGATAAAAAAAGGACTGGTCGCGATGGTGACAAAGTCCGCCATCTGGAGGTATTCTCTGATTTTTTTGATTTTCAAGTCGTGGTCGATAAAAGCCATTTCCGGAGCAAAAAAATCAACGTCCACGTCAAGCACGATCTTTTCATTGTAAGAATGCTTATTCAAAGCGTACTCGCCGTCGATGACGTCAACATCGGAAAAAACGCCGGCTTTTAAGGCGGGCTTGATGAAATTGCCGACGTTCAAAACGTTGTTTGTGTAGTCAAATGCCTGGTTCAAATCAAACGCATCGGAAAACCAGGTCTCCGGTTCGCGCATATCGGAATGTTGATCAACATGGACAAGCCTTAAACCTTTTGGAAACAAGCGCTTCAATACTCCGAAAACCCAGAAGCAAAACGCGTGGTTGTGATTGTCGAAAATAAAAAAATGCTTTCCGCCTTTTTGGAAATAGATGAACCGCCGCAACCCTAGGTGCGCTTGCTCCCGCCCGTCAACGACTTCGCAAAAGGTGATATTTTCGCCCACCGCCAAATCATCCAATCTTCCTTCGATGAGAGTCGGAACATAGAGCGATTTGTGTTGCCGCAGATTCCACGAAAAAGCGTTGTTTCCAACGGGCGCGTCGAGATAAAATCCGGAATAAAGTTGCTGTAATTTGGCGAGCATTTAGGACGGCTTTATGGAAAATCGAGCGTGCCGGTCACAACCAGGTGACGCACTTCCGGGCCTTCGAAGCCGGGGCGGTAAGAGTTGAGAAAAACGACGATTTTGTTCTGAAAACAGATGACGCGCTCAATGCGATATTTATAAACGCACCCGCGCGATTTTGGCAGACGAGCGTCCTTTTGCAGCGTTTTGATGCGGCCCTGATGCTTCAAATTCAGGGTAAAAATTTGCGCCGGAAAATAGTAGCAAGTGTCCCCAGTTGCTTCTTGCTCTAAAAAAACTTCATAAACGTGCGCTTCGGGTTCATTGTACGTTACCGGATGGCTGGAAAAACGTACGTGACAGCCGTCGTCTGAAAGATCGGCGATTGGGTTGTGAACGACCAACTCGCCTTGAAATTCGCCGCTGATTTCCAATTCAGCGATGCGGCTCTCGACTTGTCCGCGAACTTGCTCGCGGACAGTGTTCAAAGCCAAATCGTCGCCGTCTCCCTCGTGCCCGGATAGCTTGACCGGACGACCGACAAAATCATTCTTTTCAACATCGACCAGGTAAACCTCGCAATAGGGCATACCGCTGCCGTCTTGAACGCCGTACACTTCAAACGCCAGGTATTTTCCGTCTTGCGAGAAGCCGATAACCTTGAGTTTCGAAGCGTCTCCCGCCCATAAGGTTTCGGCGCTTAGAAACGCAGCTAAAGAAAAAATCGCAGCTTTCAGACGTAGATTCATATCAACATGTCAGTTGGTTTTTCGCAGAAGACCAAATTTATTTGTCCGACGTAATCATCAACGTCTCGCCGTCGAATCGGCAATATTCGAAAGCAAAGGCAAACTCTCGCTTACATCGATGGCAATGCTTGACCAGTTCGGGGCGCTGATTTTTAGCTTTCGAGCCAAGCCAGCTTTTTCGGAAGGCTGCGATCTCTTGGGTGATCTCTTGCTCCTGGTGCTCGAAAGGAACGACTTGAAGCGACGGGTCTTCAGCAAAAGTCAGCTTTTCCGTTTTTTCCTGGCCGCGCTGCCAGTACGAAATTTCAACGACGTCGCCCGGTTCGTGCGAATCAAGCAGTTTCTTAAATTCATCCTGCGAAGACATTTCCATGCCGTCAATTTCGATGATTTTGTCATCGCGATCTACCCCGGCGTTATAAAAAGGCGAACCGATTCGCGTCGCGCCGCTAACCAAGGCTTTTCCGTCCTGATACCGCAGAAAAGCCGCACCCGCCCACGCTTTACCGGGATTTCTCTTTTTCAGGGTCAAGCCTGCGTTTGCGAGCAAACTCTTATAATTCAGGACTTCATTTCCAAAAATATATTTGTCAAAAAACATCGTTGCGAATGCTTGATCGCCGGTAATTTCCGCCAGTGTTTCTCGAATATTTTCGTTCGTGTAGGGCGTTTCCGATCTGCCGAAATTTTGCCACATGGCTTGCATTAAATTATCCAATGACAAGCCTTCAAATTTCGACCGCAGCGCCAAGTCAAGCCCGAGGCCTATCGCAGCGCCAAACGAATAATAAGAGATAAAAGTGTTGTTTCGATTGTGCTCGTCAACCGCGCGAGCCGCGTCGACAAACGGGGCTTGCATGCTCATTTCTACAGCCGAAAAGAAGTTTCGGCCAGGTGAATTCAAAACATAGTTGAGCGTCCCGGAATAGCTGCGCGCCAAACGATCCAGGCTCGTTAGCCCGGCGCGATGGATGGTCAACGGCGTGTAGTAGCTGGTGAAACCTTCGGCAAACCACAGTTCGCCGGACATGTTTGCGGCTTCAAAATTGAAAGGCTCCAGAGATTTCGGGCGGATGCGTTCGACGTTCCAGGTATGCACAAACTCGTGCGACAGCGTCCCCAAATTCCCGACAGCGCGCGTTTTCAGCGGATTCGTTCCAATCAAAATCGTTGAGTTGCGATGTTCCATGCCGTCGCCGGAAACCCACGGCAAATAATCGGCGATAAAGGTGTACGTTCCATAATCCAGCTTGGGCAGTTCGCCAAAGATGGCGATTTGCTCGTCGACAACGCGCTTGCCCATTTCAGCGTAAACATCGGCCTCCGCTTCCGTTCCTTCGTGATGAAGCGCGATCCGAATTGTCTGCTCGCCGTGCGGCGAATCGACCGGCCATTCGCGCAGCATAAAATTGCTTAGCTCAGTCGGAGAATCCATAAAATATTGGAAATTCGGCGCGGTAAACATGAAAGGATCATTCGTTGGCGCAAGCTGGGTCGCCACTTTCCAGTTACTGTCGCGCGGAGGTGAAAACTCAATTCTGATTTTGCGTTCGTCCATGCCGCGCGCCCACATAAAAGTCGCAGGCATGTTCAAATGAGCGTGCGATGCATCGACGGCGGCGTAGGTGCCGTCGGCGTGGTCGGCATACAAAGTGTAGCTCACTTTCACGGTTCCGCTGTGCCCGGAAACGTCCCATTGGTAAGGATTCGGTCGTGAGACGATCAACGGCTTTCCCTTGCTGTCAACCGCGCGGACGTTGTAGACGTTTTTTGCGAATTCGTGGAGTGCGTAGCGCCCGGGCGAGGAGCGGCTCATGCGCAGCTCAAGCTTACCTTCCGGGACGTCGCTGAATTGAACCGAAATTTCGGCTTCGTGGTGGGCGGCGTTTTCAAAAGAAATTTTGTAAATGATGGGCTTTTGGGCCAAGAGCGGGACGGCGACAAAAAGCGCGGCAAAGGTCAGAAACGTTCTTTTCATTTTTTCCTTTAAAACGTCAGTTCGACGATATTGGCGGCGAATGTACGACGCATTCCCGCATCTTTCAAGCATTATTCGCTGGGAAGAACGACCTGACGGAGCGGTGAAAAACGGCCAGCCCGTTGGCCGTTTTCGCTTGTCTGCATGTTCGGCGGCGGTATATTTCATTTTTTAATTGCTCATGTTCCTGAGTCGCTTTTTGGGACGTGCGATAATTCATTATCGCCTGTTCAAACGCTGAAGCGCTTGGTTTTGGAGCGTTCTTGACGGACTCAGTTTGGGCGATTGTAAAGCTTTTGAGTAGCTGATGTTACGCGCGGCAACGCACATTCTGAATTTTAGAGCAAACATCGTCTCATTAGCGCCGGGCTTCAGCCCGGTGGAAGAGGTGGAACGACCGTCTTCAAGAATCTCCGCTCTGAAGAACGGAGCTAATGAGAATCAAAAGTTGTCCTAAGATTCTGATCGTACGTAACAAACGACACATGCGAAACATCAGAGAGTCATTCTTTTCGGAGTGCGGCGATTTATCGTCGCCGGTGACGGTAAGATGCACTCAAACGCTGAAGCGTTTGACTCTGGAGTGAGTTGCTTTTTGACCAAGACCGCAATCGCGGTTGGTTTGCTGAACAGTGATATTTTAACCCCGGGATCAACGACCTTGAACATTCGCGAATACATTTCAGAAGAAGTTTGCGTTTACATTCGCGACGCGATTGCTGAAGCGGGCGGGGTTGAAGTGTTTTTTGTCGGTCGCACAAGCAACAAAAAATTAGTTGAGAGCGCCGAGGTTCTGGCCAGAGGCAATTCCGTCGAGGTTCCTGCCATTACTTCCAATTGTCGCCCCGGCGACGTCGTTATTCACAACCATCCTTCCGGCCATCTTACCCCTTCTAAAGCGGACAACAGCATTGCGAGCCGTCTCGGAAACGACGGGATCGGTTTTTACATTGTGAACAATTTAGCGGACGACGTTTTCGTTTCAGTCGAACCCGCCGTACACCAGGAAGCCGCTCAAATTGATGAAGCGGCTTTGCAAGAATATCTCGCTCCCGGCGGAATGGTGGCGCAGAAACTGGAAAACTTTGAAGTGCGTGAGCCGCAACGGGAAATGCTGGCGAGCGTAGCCGAAGCTTTTAATAGCGAAAAGATTGCCTTGATCGAGGCGGGAACCGGTACAGGAAAAACCATTGCCTACCTGCTCCCGGCGATTTTGTGGAGCATCGCAAATCAACGGCGCGTTGTCATTTCGACCAACACGATCAACCTTCAGCAACAATTGATCGAAAAAGACATCCCGTTGCTGAAGAAAGTCGTGCCGCAAAAATTTCAAGCGGAACTGGTTAAAGGTCGATCAAACTACATTTGTTTGCGAAAGCTTAATGAAGCGGTCAAACAACCGTCTTTGCTCGATATTGAAAACGCCGAATCCGAAGTCTTTCAGCTCGCGCGCTGGGCGCAGGAGACCAAAGACGGCAGTAAATCCGATCTCGCGTTTAATCCGAGCGACAAGGTTTGGGAACAGGTTCAATCCGAGAGCGACACGTCTTTAAAAAAGCGCTGCCCTTACTATAGCAAATGCTTTTTCTACAACGCTCGGCGCAGGGCTACGACGGCAAATATTTTAGTCGCAAATCACCATCTGCTATTTGCGGATCTTTCGGTTCGCTCAAGCGTCGGGGACGCGAGCGAGGTCGCCGTTTTACCCAAGTACGAACGCGTCATTCTTGACGAAGCGCACAATCTCGAGGACGTGGCGTCGCGTTATTTCGGCGTGCGCATCACCTGGCTTGGCGTGCTCCGCGCATTGAATCGTTTGACGCGCGTTAAGAACCAAAAGGTTGTCGGTCTGCTGCCTTTTCTCTACGCCAAACTCAACAAAAACTATGCGTCCGTCGGGGCTCAGTTGTTCGACGATCTCGACGAATCGATTGAAGAAGCCAAGTCCAAAGTAGACATTGCACGACGATCCTTGAGCGAATTGGTCGACCGCGTGTTTCATTGGCTAACCGGAAATAACGCGTCGCAATATCAGGAAGTCAAGCTGCGAATTCAGGAGCAGGTAAGACGGGGCGAGCAATGGGCTGCGCTGGCTCAGGAATCCAAGAACGTCGTGGCTGCTTTGTATGAAATTCCGAATGCGATTGATAAGCTGAACAAACGCCTCGCACGCGTACCGGAGGCGTTTGAAAAAGAAGCGCGTTCTTCCGCCGTAGACCTCAATGCTCAGGCCGGACGACTCGAAGAATTCGCCAACGGACTCTCAGCCGTCATGCTTGAAAACGACGAAACCAATATCCGCTGGTTGGAAGCGCGCGCAAGCCGGTACGGCCCAATCGTCCGCTTTCACACAGCGCCGCTCGACGTTTCGCCGATCATGCGAAACGCTGTTTTTCAACGTTTTCCTACCGTCGTCATGACCTCGGCGACGCTTTCCGTCAACAAATCGTTTGAGTACATCGGTCAGCGATTGGGCTTGCATGGTTTGGACGCGGGGCGCGTGACCGAGCGCATTTTGTCTGCACCTTTTGACTATCACGAACAAGCGATTATCGGCATTCCCACCGATATTCCGCCCCCAAATGCGCAGCGTTTTGCGCAGGTTTTGCCGGATTATTTGCAGAACGGCGTCTTGGCTTCAAAAGGGCGCGCCTTTGTCTTGTTCACTTCTTATAGTTTGCTCAACCAAATGTTTAACGCGCTTGAAGCGCCTCTTGCGGCGTCGAACATCACGCTGCTCAAGCAGGGGGCGGAAAATCGCCATCGCCTGCTTTCACGTTTTCGCTCAGACAAATCTTCGGTATTGTTTGCGACGGACAGTTTTTGGGAAGGCGTGGACGTTCAAGGCGACGCTCTGATCAATGTCATCATTCCGCGCCTGCCGTTTCGCGTGCCGAGCGAACCGGTGATCGAAGCGCGCGTTGAAGCGATAGAAAAACAGGGCGGCAGCTCGTTCATGGATTACACCGTGCCGCAGGCTGTGCTGAAATTCAAGCAAGGTTTCGGTCGGTTGATTCGCTCAAAAACCGATTACGGCTCCATCCTGATTTTCGATCAGCGTGTGGTCAGCAAAAACTATGGGCGATTGTTCTTGGCTTCATTACCCGAAACCGAGGTTGTCGTTGGTGCACGGGAAGACGTTTTCAGGGAAACGGAAAGATTTTTATCGAAAAAATAGCTTTGCAGACTCGGTTCACAAGATTGATTTTTGAATATGAAACTCTCTGATTTTAAGCTCGAGCGTTACTTCGCCAAGTACGAGTTTAACGTCGAGCATTTGCTGTGTTGCTCCGATTGCGAGTCTTTCAGCGTCGACGAAATTCTGGCTCTGGAAAATGGAGCGGAATCCGGCCTGAAAAAGCTTTGGCTCGGCTACACGGAATCTCTTGGTCATCCGGAATTGCGAGATGAGATTTCGGAGCTGTACGAGAAAATTCGCCCTTCTGAAACGTTGGTCTTTTCCGGCGCCGAAGAAGCGATTTTTGCTTTTATGCACGCCGTTTTGGAGTCCGACGATCACGTCATCGTCCACTCTCCGTGCTATCAATCCTTACTTGAATTACCGAAGTCTGTTGGCTGCCATGTGTCCAAATGGCGCGCGGAAGAATCGAACGGGTGGCGCTTGTCGCTTGCGAAATTAGAAGAAATGATCACCGATAAAACGCGAGCAATTGTTTTAAATTGCCCGCACAATCCAACCGGCTATTTGATGGCGAAGGAAGATTTTGAAGCCGTGATCGATTTAGCAAGGCGCAAAAATATCATTGTCTTTTCCGACGAAGTTTATCGCTTTCTTGAGTATGATCAAGCGGACAGGCTTCCGGCTGCCTGTGACCTTTATGAAAATGCGGTTTCGCTTGGCGTTATGTCCAAAGCTTTTGGATTGGCGGGCTTGCGGATTGGGTGGATCGCGACGCGGAATCCTGCGATTTATCAGAAAATGGCGGCGTTCAAAGATTACACGACGATCTGCAACAGCGCACCTTCGGAGTGGTTGGCGACTCTTGCGCTGCGCCGTAAAGAAAAGATTTTATCGCGCAATCTGAAGATCATCCGCGAAAATATCGCAGCCGTAAATTCGTTTTTTCAACAAAACTCACATCTTTTTTCCTGGATTCCACCGAGAGCCGGGTGCATCGGTTTTGCGGGATTGAAAAACGGCGTTTCATCACAGGCGTTTTGTGATCAGGCGCGGCAAGAAGCGGGGGTTTTGTTGCTGCCTTCACTAAATTATGACTGCGGCGATCAACATTTTCGAATCGGGTTTGGTCGTAAAAATACGAAAAACGCGATTGAAGCTTTGACAAGCCTCGATTTTCTGATGAAAATGTATTAGCGTGACCTGATCTTATGAAAAAATACTCGTGGATTCTCCTTGCCTTTCTTTTGTCCAATTGCGGCGTCAAAGATGACGACCAGGCTAACGCCGATCTTGTGCCTGGCGTCACTGTACTTTCCAGCGTGCAAGCGGCTGATCCGGTAGAATTTGAATCAGCGCGATTGATGACTGAAATGATGCGGCAACTGGGAATCGACGCTGTGCATCGCGCCATGCCGTGGGAGCAGCAAGCGGATTTGGTTTGGTACAGCCGCGATCAATGGCAAATGACCGCGTGGCGCTTTATCGGCAGACCGGAACGACTCGATCCGGATGAATTTGTCGTCAATCTATTTCATTCGTCCGTTGCCGAGGCTGGGTACAACATAGTCGGCTATAAAAATGCGCTCTATGACTCTATTGCGTCAATGCAAAGAAGCTTGCTCGATCGCGAAGCGCGGCGCAAAGTCATTCATCGAGCGCAGGAGATCATCGCGGAAGACCTCCCTTATTTGTATGTTGCCCACCCCAAGCGTCCCGTCGCCTTTCGTTCAGACATGTTCGACCCGAAAAGCGTCGTCGAAATGGACGGCGTGGGCGTGCATAATTTTTGGACCTGGCTTGGCGTCAAACCGCTGGGCGAACAGAAGAACATCATCGCCAATACGGACAATGTCATTCAGGGAATTAATCCGCTTTATATTTCCGGCGAACCGGATTCCAGAATTGTAGAACTTTTGTGGGATCGTTTGATGCGGATCGGCCCTGACGGCGTCCCGGAGCTGTGGGCGGCGGAACGCGTCAGTTGGGAAAATGATACGCACGTTACCGTCGAACTCAAAAAAAACATGCGCTGGCACGACGGCGAGCCTGTCACGGTCGACGATGTTATTTTTTCTTTCGATGCGATAATGATCGGTGAAGCGCCGATGTACAAGCCGTTCGTTGATAAAATCGCCGGCATTCAAAAGCTGGCCGAAAATCAGATCCGATTTTCACTGCATGAACCGTGGGCGGCGTTTGAAACGGCATGTTTGGCAAAAGTGAATATCATTCCAAAACATATTTGGTCGCCGATTATCGAAAAATTGAAAAACCAGCCGGAGAATGCAGAAAGTTATCAGGAAGACAGGCCGGTTGGCTCGGGGCCGTTTAAGTTTGTCGCCTGGAAGCCGTCAGAAGAAGTAATTCTTGAGCGCAACCCTGAGCACTTCGCAGCGCCGCAGGCTGAAAAATGGATACTGCGAATCATCCCCAATGTTGAGTCTGCGCTTGGTCAGTTGCGCACGGGAGAAATCAATTTTCTCACCGAATGGGAAGGCGACGCAACGATTTTGGAGCAAGCCGTTCAAAATTCCGAAGAAATCGCCATGGTCGTTTCAGTTGAGGCCGGCTTTCGATTTTTTGCTCTAAATTTACGGCGAGCGCCCATGGACGACCCGGTTTTTCGTAAGGCTTTGGCGCATGCCTTGCCAAAGGAAGCAATTATCAAAAATATTTTTAAAGGTTTTGCCGTGCCGGCCAATTCATACATTTCACCAGCACTCGGATTTTGGCGCCATGACGATCTCCCTGAATATGAATTCGACATCGAAAGAGCGAAGGCTGTCCTGCAAGCGGGCGGGTATCGGTGGGACGAGCGCAATCGGCTCTTGAGACCTTCTGAAAAGAATTAAGGCGATCCAGGGTTCGTCACTGTTGCCCAGATGCGCCATGAACTGCTGAAATGTGAGATTAATTGCCGAAGCGAAAGTGTGACGAAAATTTTCTCTTTCATTTGTGTGCTTTGCACGGTACATTTATTTTTATGAAAAAGACCAGCGGCGACTAACGCTGTCTGGAAGAGCATGAAGTTTTTAGGGAGACAGGGTATGAATTCTTCTGCTTCTGAATTCCGGGGGCATACTCCGGTAGCTGCACAGAGCGCAGACGTCCGTGCAGCGTTTATCACCAGAACCTACATGCACCTTTTCGGTGCGATACTGGGGTTTGCGGCAATTGAAATGTACTTGTTCAGCACCGGGATGGCGTACTCAATTGCGGAAACGTTTCTTTCGACCTCTTGGCTGCTCGTCTTGGGCGGCTTTATTTTGGTGAGCTGGCTGGCGACGCGCGTCGCAATGAATTCGGTTTCAACTTTGGCGCAGTACGGCGCCTTGGCCGGGTTTGTCGTTGCGGAAGCGCTAATTTTTGTACCATTGCTCGTGATGGCCGAGCTGAAGTCTGGCGGCGGCGTCATTAAAAGCGCTGCGATGGTTACGTTGACCGGCTTCACCGGGCTGACAGCTTTGGTGTTTTACACAAAGAAAGATTTTTCATTCTTGGGCAGTTTGCTAGGTTGGGGCGGAATTGTTGCGATGGTGCTGATCGGCGCAAGCTTGCTTTTTGGCTTCAATCTGGGCACGTTTTTTTCCGTCGCCATGATCGCTCTGGCTGGCGGCGCGATTTTGTACGACACCTCAAATATCCTGCATCATTATCCTGAAGATCGACATGTTGGGGCCGCGTTGCAGCTCTTTGCTTCTGTTGCAATGTTGTTCTGGTACGTCCTGCGGCTTTTTATGGGCGGCGACGATTGATTTGACCCCGGCTTGAAATTCTAAACAAAAAGCCCTGCTCGAAATCAAAATTCGAGCAGGGCTTTTCTGTTTGTACAAAAGATGAATATCAATCGGTTTTGACGAGCTCGTCTCTGGCAAAGCGAATCAAGTCTTTTTCAATTTCACCCGGAAAAATGCTGGTTTCATTGAGCCTTTTTAAATGAACCCATTCCGGTTGGAAGCTATTGTCGGGCGCATTCATCTTTTTTGCTTCTCCGCTTAAGCGCAGTTCCCCGGAATATTCCCTGCAAATATAAACGATTTGTCGGTGGCCGAGGAAGGTGTACAGAGCGAGCCTTTTTTCAATCTTGACGCTCAACCCAATCTTATTTTTGACCTGCTTGACGGCGGCGTCTAAAGCGCGTTCGCCAGGCTGGACGCGGCCTCCGGGAATTTCCCAATACGGCTTGGCAAAATTGACCTGACGCCGCATTAGTGCAACTCGCTGATCTCGAATGATCACCACGCAGGCAAGATCGTTGATTCGCACAACCTCACCGCCGTGGATGAACTTTTTTGACGTTTCTTCAGGAATTGGCTGGGCCGTTAAAAGCGGAAAATAGGCTCCTGTTTTTTTAGGCAGTTTTTCCTTAATTCGTTTTTTCACCCAGTCGCGCCATCGAAAATCCTTGCTTATGGTTTTGAACGAGAAATACGGATGCGCGCGCACTTGCTTCCCAAGCAATGGATTGTAATATCCTGACAGCAGCGGCTTGTTCTTTTTGTCAAAATAGTCTTTCGTGCGCAGTCGAGCGTCTTCCATCAACGCAATGTATCGATATACCGGGCTGTCCATGACAACGCAGTGACCGTTTGGGCGAAGAAGCCGCCAGGCGTCCCAAAGCGTCGCGGTCGCGTCTTTGCCGTAATGCAACGAAGCATTGAAGAGAACGATGTCGAACTGTTGATTGAGAAAAGGCAAGCGTTCCATGTCGCCCTGCAATGTCCGCACGCCTTTGACCGACCAGCCGATTGCTCCAAGCGCATGGCGTCCGGAGTTGAGATCAAGCAAGATCACGGAATGGCCTTGTTTGGCAAGAATGCGCGAGAGCCACCCGGAGCCGCCGCCTACCTCCAGGATTTCAAGCTTGCGCGACGGTGCGATTTTGCCCAGCCAACGCAACAATTTTCTAACGTGCCGAGTGCGCAGTTTCCATTCGTAGGCGTGTTTGCCCGTCAAGTCTTTGTAGGGTAAAGATTTGTAATACTCTGGGTCTTCGCTCGCCCAGCCTTCTTCTAATCTAAGGGCGTCGTAATATTCCGCGAAAGTCGCCGCTTCAGTTTTTGCTTTTTCAAAAAGAATGGATGGACAATCGTTGGAAGATGGGAATTCGGTTCCGCACTTGGTGCAGTGCAAGGTTCCCCAATAAAGCCTCATGGACGGCAATTGCGGCAGGCAAAACGGGCATTGAATCTTATCGGTAAATTCCCGCTTTAGGGCGTTGTCAATGTGCGGCGCGAAAAATTGATTCTGGTCGAACATGTTGCGTCCTATCTCTGCTGGCTGTTGGGCGATCGACGTTGTACAATCCTGTCGTTAACAAAAGTTACGCGAATTTACGTTGTATCCAAGAATTAAAAATGAAAAGTTTTCAAGAAAGACCCGCTAATAAATAATGGACAACCAAATTTGTAAATTTACCCCAGCGCTGCTGTGCAAACCGGCGCAACTCATCCTCGGGGCGTTTTTCGCTGTCAAAAAAATGTTTCTCGACCAATTTTCGCACCGCAAGGTCTCCAGACGGAAAGGCTTCTCCCCTTCCCAGATAGCGTGCAAGAAACCAATCAACGCTCCATCTGCCTATGCCGCGCAAAGGCATGAGCGTTTCAAAAACTTCGTCATTTTGTTTCTCGGTGAATCCTTCGAGATTCAATCCGTCATGCACAATGGAACGCGCCAATCCAATCACGTATTCCGCTTTGCGATTTGAGAATTGCATTTCACGAAGCTGTTCAATCTTTGCATCCGCGAGCCTTTCGGGCGTTGGAAAAACGTAGTAGATCGCGCCGTTCTTTTCAAATGTTTTACCAAATTTGCGAATCATTCGGCTGCGAGTCGTAAAGGCGAATTTGAGGTTAATCTGCTGCGCCGTAATCGAAGTGACCAACATTTCAAAGCCAGTGGCGGAAAGGGTGGGGCGGAGCCCTTGAAATTGTCGCACATGCTCGTGAATGATCGGGTCAGACTTGGCGAAGGCGTAGAATTCCGGTAGTGAAAATTGCAGCCCAAGAATTTGTCCGACGAGCCTTTTGGCTTCTTGTAAAACGTCTTCATCACCCGCCGGATCAGGGCCAATAGAATAGTAAACACCGGCGTCTTTTTCGTAGATTGACAATAAGAACAGCGCGCCGGCGTACTCAAAAATTTTGCGAAAAACGCGCCCGTCAAACGCGTTGGCGGCGTCATCGCCGAAAATCGAAAATCGCCTCAGCGTTAGGTGAAAATTGACCTCGTCGCGCGAGCACGCTTTATATTCGTTCCCGGTTTTTTCCACACTTCCTCCGTCATCCAATCTGCTTGACAAACGCTGGCAATATGGCTATATTCGCCGCACCTTAAACAGATCAATTCATTTTTAAAATATTCGGGCCAAATGGAGCATCTTCACAAAAAAACACTCGGTACGTTTCTGGCCTGGTTTTGCAATGCTCTGCACTCAATCCCATTCCCGCCGTATTCTGTGCGCTTTTCTAACTGACTGGCGTTCCAAAAGCCGCTAAGCACAGCCTCAAAACTTAAGATTTAACCACTTCCAAAGATATTCAGGACTATCATGGCAAAAGGCATTACTCCTCGCGAACAAGATTATTCTCGCTGGTATCAAGATGTTATTTCCACGGCAAAGCTGGCTGATCATGCGCCTGTGAAAGGATGCATGGTCATCATGCCCAACGGCTATGCAATTTGGGAAAACATGCAGAGCGCGCTTGACAATATGTTTAAAGAAACAGGCCATGTCAACGCATACTTCCCGCTCTTTATCCCGGAACATTTCATGCACAAGGAAGCGCAGCATGTCGAAGGGTTCTCGCCGGAATGCGCGGTTGTGACGCACGGCGGCGGCAAAAAACTGGAAGAGCCGTTGTTTGTTCGTCCGACCTCGGAAACAATCATCTGGTCGATGTACAAAAATTGGATTCAATCCTACCGCGATTTGCCGATTTTGGTCAACCAATGGGCGAATGTTGTACGTTGGGAAATGCGCACGCGTCTGTTCCTGCGAACGTCGGAATTTCTCTGGCAGGAAGGGCACACCGCCCACTCCAACGAGGCTGAAGCTGTGGAAGAGACCAAGAAAATTCTCGAAGTCTACCGGTCATTCGCCGAAGATTTCATGGCCATGCCGGTGGTTACTGGCCTAAAAACCGAAAAAGAACGCTTCGCGGGCGCAGTTGACACTTACTGCATCGAAGCAATGATGCAGGATCGCAAGGCGTTGCAAGCGGGCACCTCGCATTTTCTCGGCCAGAATTTCGCCAAAGCCTTCGATGTAAAATATCAATCGCCGGAAGGCAAGGAAGAGCATGTTTGGGCGACAAGTTGGGGCGTTTCGACGCGGCTCGTTGGTGCGCTGATTATGACGCATAGCGACGATAATGGATTGGTTGTTCCGCCAAAGCTGGCGCCGCAGCAAGCCGTGGTTATTCCTATTTGGCGCGGCGAAGACGACAAAGCAAAAGTTCTCAACCGACTGGACGAAATTACGCGTGATTGGAAAGGCCGTTTTACGTTTAAAATCGATGATCGCGACAACTATCGTCCGGGGTGGAAATTCAACGAATGGGAAAAGCGCGGCGTGCCCCTGCGCGTAGAAATCGGGCCAAGAGATTTGGAAAATAACGTCGCCATGCTTGTCCGCCGCGACACTGGCGAGAAGCGTCAAGTTCCGCAGGAAAACCTCGGCGACGAAATCGCGAATACGTTGCCGATTATTCAACAAGATTTGTTTAACCGCGCGCTCAAACGGCGCGAAGAAGCGACGTATTTTTGCGATTTTTACGACGAATTCAAGGAAAAAATCGATGATCCAGGCGGCTTCTTCTGGGTGCACCTCTCCGGCGATCGCACTGAAGAAGATCGATTGCAAGAAGAGACCAAAGCCACCGTCCGCGTTGTGCCGACCGATCCCAAGCTTGAAGACGGGAAGTGCATGATTTCGGGCAAACCGTCAAAATATCGAGTACTCGTAGCGAAGGCGTATTAACCACGCAGCGGTTCTCGAAAACTTTTGCGACGCTTGGCGTAGCGGAAGGCTGGATTTTTATTTAAATCACCAATGCTTCGAAAGTCCGAAATTCTATCATTCCAAGACCGAAGTCTTTCATGAAAGCATCTCTTTTCTACGCCGTCATGGCCTTCATTCTCGCAGGGTTTGGTTTGAACATCTGGAAGTATACGAAGACGTCAGCGCCCGTCCCGGATCTTGAGGCCATGCGTCGTGTAAATTATCCCGACAAATCCAAAAGATCGTTTTCGATGGATAAATACGAGGTGACGAACGGCCGGTTCTGGCGCTTCAATGAGAAACATGAGTATGACAAAGGCAAAGAGGATTTTCCAGTGGTTGGCGTAACCTGGGGCGAAGCCGCCGCCTACGCAAAATGGGCGGGCAAACGCCTGCCGACCGCTGCGGAATGGGAGTTCGCTCGCAAAGCGCGCAAAAACGAATTCACTGCCTGGGACGCCATCGAGCAGACTTCTGAGTTTATCGATGAAGATACGACGATGCTTTTTCGCGTCGGGAAATTTTGGCGTGATCGTACGCCGTTGGGAATGGTCAACATGGCGAGCAACGCCTGGGAATGGACGGCGGATACGCTGCGTTTGGAAAACGGCGCATTGGCTGCTATCGTCAAGGGCGGGTTTACGCTTAAAAACGGCGAACTGGTTTTTGCGCGCCCGGAAGACGCCGACACAGTTCTTGTGGAAGCGCGCTCGCCGATGGTTGGATTTCGTTGCGTGAGGGATCGATGAACGAGAAACAGAACCCAGAATTTCGCTGCGGCTATGTCGCTCTTTTGGGCAGGCCGAACGTCGGAAAGTCGACCCTGTTGAATAATATTCTCAAATTCAAGCTTTCCATCGTCACGCCGAAGCCGCAAACGACCCGACACAAGATTCTTGGCATTCACAGCGATGATGATTCGCAAATGATTTTTTTCGATACGCCGGGCGTGATCTCGCCAAGATATAAATTACATGAGTTCCTCGTTCGCGCCGCTGAAAATGCAGCCGCGGGCGCCGATCTTCTGGTCTTCATGATCGATGTAAAAGACGCCGACGGTTTGGCTAACGAACAAATACTTGAAAAATTTTCGAAATACGATAAGCCGACGATCATTTGCCTGAACAAGATCGATCTCGTTGCCAAAGAAAAATTGCTGCCGATGATCGAGCGTTTCGCGAAAATAAAGAGCGGCGCTGAGATCATTCCCGTTTCCGCCATCAAAAGTGACGGCGTCGATTCGCTTTTGCAAACCATCAAAAAGAACTTGCCCAAGTCTCCGCCGCTCTATCCGCCTGATCAACTTACCACCGCGCCTGAGCGTTTTTTCGTTTCTGAAATTGTTCGAGAAAAAATATTCATGTCTTACGGCGAGGAAATTCCTTACTCAACGACGGTGGAAATTGAGGAATTCAAGGAGCGGAAAAAGGGCAAAACCTACATTCGAGCGGCCATTTTTGTCGAGCGTGATTCGCAAAAAGGCATTTTGATTGGCAAGGGCGGGAGCGCTTTAAAAAGAGCAGGCGCGACCTCGCGGGCGGATATTGAAAAATTTTTGCAAAAGCCCGTTTATCTCGAGTTGGTTGTTCTCGTGCGCCCGAAATGGCGCGAGAAAGAAAGCATGCTGGATCAGTTGGGCTATCGACCCGCGTAGTTGAATTTTGTGATTGAAATAATTCACTACCTGACACTTTTTTGTAAACTGCATTTTCGAACCGTCGAAGGGCTTCATTTTGTCATTCTGAAGGAATCTTTGTTATCGCCCAGTACAGATCATGCTCAAAAGTTCAAGGGTCGGATCAATAAAGATGCTTTCAGCATGACAATTCAGGCCTCTTTCGCCAGTCTTAGAAGGCTATACAAAAAGTGTCAGGTAGCGAATGAAATAAACGGACTCTTGATTGAACGAAGCTAAAAAAGAAAAATTTGTATTTTTAGGGCTCTGCATCCTCGTCATTGGCGTTTTGCTCTCCTCGGGCGCTGCTTTGTCTATGACGCATAAATTAGTACTCGGCGGCCTTTTTACTGTCCTGCTTTGGCTGCGAACCCCAAATAATCTTTCTCGTTGGATTGCTATAATCGTGCTCTGGCTCGGACTTGCCGGAACGACATTCTGGAATATTTTTGTATGAAAGGGAATTCATGAATAATCTGAACGTTGCGGATACGAATCTCAAACTCCCGGAAGCCCTTCGCGACCTGGAAGCGCTGGCCTATAATCTCTGGTGGACTTGGCGGGAAGAGCCGAAAAGGCTTTTCGAATCGATAAACCCCGAATTCTGGCAAGAATCTCAAAACCCTGTCGCAATGCTCCGAGCGACTTCTGAGGAGCGTCTGCAAAATTTGGCGAATGACAACGCTTTCTTGACGCAGCTCTCAAGCGTTTCCGCGATGCTGCAAAATGAACTTTCGAAAAGCGCATGGCTGCAGCAAAATCACGCCGACAAACAAGACGACGTAATTGCTTATTTTTGCACGGAATACGGCATTCACGAATGTCTGCCGATTTACTCAGGCGGGTTAGGCGTATTGGCCGGAGATCATTTGAAATCCGCCAGCGATCTTGGCTTGCCGTTCGTCGCTATCGGCATGCTTTATCGAAACGGGTATTTTTTGCAGCAAATTGACGGCGAAGGCAACCAGCACGCCGTCTACCACACTTTTGATTTTGACCAGCTTCCAGTGCGTCGCATTCATGCCAATGACGGGAGCGATTTAATCATTTCCGTAGATTTTCCTGAACGGCGCGTGGCGGCGCGTGTTTGGTTGGCGGAGGCGGGACGCTCAAAACTGCTTTTGCTGGACACGGATTTTGAACAAAACAACGACGCGGATCGATCGATAACGCACCAACTTTACGGCGGTGATCGCGAGATGCGCATTTCGCAGGAAATTCTGCTTGGGGTCGGCGGGGTTCACCTCTTGCGAGCGCTGGAAATCGAACCTGCCGTTTGGCATATGAACGAAGGACATGTGGCGTTTTTAAATTTGCAGCGCGTCCACGAATGCATGGCCGAAGAACACACGACGTTTGAAAAAGCCTGTGAGATCGTGAGGGCAAATACGGTTTTTACCACACATACGCCGGTTCCTGCAGGCAACGAAGCCTTTTCGCTGCCGCTCATCGACAAGTATTTCCGACAGTTTTGCGGCGATCGCAACATCAATTTGCGCGACTTCATGAAGCTCGGCGTGCAGTCTGGGGAGCATGGCGAAAAGTTTTTCAGCATGACTGTTTTTGCGCTTCGTTTGAGCAGCGCAAGCAATGGAGTCAGTATGCTGCACAAGCGCGTGTCACAAGAAATGTGGGCGCACCTTTGGCCGGACGTGCCGCAGTACGAAAATCCAATCACGGGCGTTACCAACGGCATTCATACCCGGACATGGATTGCACCGGAAATCGCCGATCTCTACTCACGGTTTTTGGCTGAAAATTGGGAAGACCATTTACCGGACAATGATTTTTGGGCTAAAATTCAGGAAATTCCTTTTGATGAACTTAACCGTGCCAAACGGGGGTGCAAAGAAAGGTTATTTCAGTTTATCGCTCGGAGGCGAGTTGAGCAGGCGAGGCGGCATGGTCGCAGTGATGAAGAAATACAAAGCGCCGCTCACACGATGAATCCCGACGCGCTGACAATTGGATTTGCACGACGGTTCGCAACCTACAAACGTGCAACGCTCATGTTTCGTGATCTGGAACGGTTGAACAAAATTGTCAATAATCCAGACCGACCGGTCCAGTTTATTTTTGCGGGTAAGGCGCACCCGGCTGACCAAATGGGACAAGCGCTTATTCGTGAAATCTGGAACATTTCCCAGCGGGATGAATTTCGAGGAAAAATCGTTATTCTCGAAAATTACGATATGGCGATGGGCAGAATGTTGGTGCAGGGCGTGGACGTCTGGCTCAACAATCCGCGTCGTCCGCAGGAAGCCAGCGGCACCAGCGGCCAAAAAGTTCCGATCAACGCAGGCGCCAATTTTAGCATTCTCGACGGATGGTGGCCCGAAGCTTATGACGGTCAGAACGGCTGGAAGATCGGTTCGCCGTTGCGTTACGATGATAGGGACGCGCAAGATTATGAGGACATGATCTCGCTTTATGAAATGCTGGAAAATGAAATTTCTCCACTCTATTACGACGGCGCATTTGATGACGGCAGGAGCTGGGAAAAGTTGATCAAATCGTCAATGGCGACCGTAACGCCGGCGTTCAACACGCATACGATGGTGCAAAACTATTTTCAGAAGCTTTATGCTCCGGCCATCGTGCGCGGACGCGCTTTAGCTCTTGAAGCAGGCGCGTCTGAAGAATTTTTTAATCGAAAAGCGATGTTGCGGGACAATTGGCCGCTGGTGCATTTTGTCTCTATTTGGTCGAATATTGAGCGTAACGGCGACAAAAGCATCGTCGACGTAAAAGCGGATTTGTATTTGGGTGATTTGGCGCCGAATCAAGTGCAGGTCGAGCTGTATTGCGCCGATGAACTCAACGGCGCGAAAAAGGAGCCGTTTGTTTTGCCGCTGAAAAACGGCGCTCCCGATCATACGTCGGCGCATTTTACGCTTTACGCCGAAACGGAGATCAATGGCGAGAGCAACTTTAAACTTCGCGTTTCACCCAAAGACAACACGCTTTCGCACAGACACGAGCTTGGCTTGATTTACTGGAAAAACCTCGATTGATTAAGAATGAGCCTTGCCTGCTTTGGGGCGACGCAAAAGTAGGTGCAAATGTATCGTACACGCATTGCGGACTGGCCGGAAGATGACCGCCCGCGAGAAAAACTGACGAAGCTTGGGCCTGAAGCGCTTTCAGACGCGGAACTGCTTGCGATTATTCTGCGCGTTGGCGTGAAAAACCTTTCCGCTATCGATTTGGCGCGCAAAATTTTGCAGCAATGCGGCGGCTTTCGCGGAATTGATCGAATCGACATTGAAGACGTTACCGAAGTGCCCGGCATTGGCGTGGCGAAAGCGGCGCAAATCAAAGCCGCCATTGCGATTGGCAAACGACTCGCACAGCAGGAAAGCGGATTTCAACCCGCCGTGAACTCAAGCCGGGACGCTTACAATCTCGTGCATCTGAAATATCGCGATTTGAAGAAAGAAGTTTTCAGCGTGATGCACTTGACCTCGCGAAACCGGGTCATTGAAGAAAAGGCGCTGTTTCACGGCAGCGTGACCGAGAGCATGGTTGCTCCGCGAGAAGTGGTTAAGTCTATCATTCAATCCGGCGCGGCGCAAGTTATCTTCCTGCACAACCATCCCAGCGGCGAAACTTCTCCGTCCGAAGCTGACGTCCGCGTCACCCAAATCCTCAAAAACGCATGCAACAGCATCGACGTTCATGTGGTCGATCATCTCATCATCGGCAGCGACGACTATTACAGTTTTGCCGATCACAACCGACTTTAACGTCAAATATTGTGTAAATTCAGTTAAACCGGCAACTGCTATTCGTGTCATTCCGAGCGCGAGTTTGCATCGGAGTGCGGGCTTGCCGCCGGGAACAGGCGCTTTGAACGTATTTGAACCTCCTTTCGGAAGGCGGACATCAGCCCTGGAAAACGTCCTGTGAAAGGAGCGCGCTCAAAATTTTTGGAAAAATTCGCTCGGAATGACATGGTTAGTCATTACGACCGGCTGCCATACAAAAACTATCATTGAATCGGAGGTTGGAAATGTCAAAAAAGATGTTCATCGCATTCGCAGTTATGCTTGGGCTGTTTTTCGGTTGCGAGCAGGGCGCGAACAAGGCTGATCTCGTCTTGAAAAACGGAAAAATCGTCACGGTTGACGAGAGCCGCCCGGAAGCGCAAGCCGTTGCGATTTCAGGGAACAAAATCATGGCCGTCGGATCAAACGAGGAAATTCAGGCAATGGTTGGCGGCTCGACGGAAGTCGTCGATCTGGGCGGCAAATTGGCAGTCCCCGGCTTTATTGAAGGACACGGGCACTTTACAAGTTTGGGACGCGCGAAGATGGTGCTCGACTTAACCAAGGTCAAAAATTGGCGCGAAATTGTGCAAATGGTCTCAGACGCCGCAAAAAACGCCAAGCCTGGAGAATGGATTTTTGGGCGCGGCTGGCATCAGGAAAAATGGGACTCCACGCCTTCCGGCAGCGTCGACGGTGTACCGACGCACCACACGCTCTCCGCCGTCTCGCGAGAAAATCCCGTCTACCTTGGTCATGCCAGCGGTCATGCTTCTTTCGCCAACGCCGCCGCACTTGAAGCGGCTGGAATCTCAGCCGCCAGCACCGATCCTTCCGGAGGAACCATTGTCCGCAGTGCGAACAACGAGCCAACGGGATTGCTGCGCGAAAAAGCTCAGGGGTTGGTTGGAAAAGCCATCGCAGAATATCAGGCTTCCCGGTCTCCGGCGGAACTGCAAGCCGAAGCGGAAGAGCAAGTTCGTCTTGCCGGTGAAGAAGCGCTCTCAAAAGGCGTGACGACGTTCCACGACGCCGGCACTTCTTTTGAAACCATCGATTTTTTCAAAATGCTTGCCGATGACGGCAAACTCCCTGTTCGCCTTTATGTGATGGTTCGCTTTCAGACCAACGACGAGATGGCGGAAAAACTGCCGAGCTATCGCATGATCGGTCACGGCGGTGATTTTCTGACCGTTCGCTCAATCAAGCGACAAATTGACGGCGCTTTGGGCGCGCATGGCGCCTGGTTGTTGGAGCCGTACGAAGATTTGGCCGATAACACCGGCCTGGTTCTGGAGCCAGTCGAAGAAGTGACGCGGACTTGCGAAATCGCCGTTGAGCACGGATTTCAGGTCAATACTCACGCCATTGGCGACCGGGCGAATCGTGAAGTGCTGGATATTTATGAAAAAATCTTCGCGACGGCGGAGAATTCAGACGATCTGCGCTGGCGTATTGAACATGCGCAACACGTGCATCCTAACGACGTGCCGCGTTTCGCAGGACTCGGCGTCATCGCTTCCGTGCAAGGCGTGCACTGTACGTCCGACGGCCCATGGATTCCAAAACGCCTCGGAGATGCGCGTACAAAAGAAACGTCGTACCTTTGGAGAGATTTGTGGGACAGCGGTGCGACAATCACGAACGGCACAGACGTTCCTGTTGAAGACGTCAGCCCCATCGAGAGTTTTTACTCGACCGTTGCTCGCAAAATGAACAACGGCGAGAAATTTCATCCCGCCCAAAGTTTGACCCGCGAGGAAGCATTAAAAACCTATACTTTGAACAACGCTTACGCAGCGTTTGAGGAAGACTCCAAGGGTTCAATCACCCCCGGCAAGCTGGCCGACGTCGTCGTTTTGTCTCAGGATATCATGACGATCCCGGAAGACGACATTCCGTCAACGCAAGTCGTTTATACAATTTTAGACGGCAAAATTGTGTATCAACAATAATAGATTTTAACCTGGGTAGAGACGCGATGCATCGCGTCTCTACGACAACGCGTTTATCGAATGTGCTACTCTACTCGCTGCGCAAGCTGTCAACCGGGTTTGTCGAAGCCACTTTAAAAATCTGCGAAGAAACCGTCAGGAATGCTGTGAGAAAAAGACAGCCGACGGCCAAAACGAATGGCGTTGCGTCTATGGTCGCGTGGTACTTGTAGATCGTTTCGATGAGGCTTTTCATCATAAAATAACCAAGCGGCGCGCCGACAATTGAAGCGGCGCCGAGCAGCCAGACGAAATCTTTGTTGAGCAAACGAATGACGTGCGAAAGCGGCGCCCCAAGAACTTTGCGAATGCTCAACTCCTTCATCCGTTTCGCCACACTCAAAGAAACCAACCCAAACAAGCCCATGCATGAGAGGATCAAGCCAAGAGCCGCCGTAAACATCATGATTTGCATGTGTCCGGTAATTTCGCGAAAAAATCCCTCAAACAAGCTGTCTTGAAAAAACGCCTGGTAGGGCTGATCCGGGAAAAGCCTTCGCCAGGTTTCTTCGATAAAAACTTCCGTTTCCATTGCCCGACCCGCCTGAATGCGCGCTGAAAGAAATCTGAAATTTTCTTCCGGCGTTATGCGAAACATCATCGGCGGAATCTCCTCGTAAAAATCGTCCTGATGAAAATCTTCAACAACGCCGACCACGCTGTACATCACGCTGTCAACTTCCACGCGCTGATTTAAGGCGCTTTCCCAGCCGAGACGCTTGACGAACGTTTCGTTGACAATCAGCGCTTCTTGCGCGTCCGTTCCGAATTCGCGATTGAAAAAACGCCCGTTTTTTAAACGCAGCCCAAGCGTTTCGAGATAATTGAAGCCAGCGCCAATTGTATTAATTTCATATTGCTTGTCGATGTGCTTGACAACTTTGAGTATGCTGGCGCGGCCAACATGCATGAGCGATCCGGCGATTTGGATAACGTCCGGATTCTGGCTGACTTCGTTTTTGAGCGTCGCGAATTTTTCGCCTTGCAGCGGCACGACGATTGTTTGCGCCTGGTCGTAACCCCAATCGAGCGTTTTCTGGTATTGCGCGTTTTGCGTCATCACAATTCCGGCGAAAATGGCTATGAACGAGAAGGCGAATTGGCACGCAAGCAGGATGCGCATGAAACGGTTTTTCCTGCCAAATTGCAGTTTGTCGCGAAATATATTGACCGGCTTAAATGCAGAAATATAGAACGCCGGGTAAGCGCCGGAGCCAAGACCCGTCAAAATTAACAAAATCAGAAAGAATCCCCAAAGCGCCGGATTGGTCAGGTACTCAAGCTCTAACGTCACGCCATCGACGGCGAGCAGTTGATTGAAGCCGGGAAGAAAAATGAATTCCGCCAGCACGCCCCCCGCAATGAGCGCGATCATACAAATCAAAAGATTTTCACTGAGAAACTGGCGCACGAGCTGCCCCCGATTGCTGCCGACGACTTTGCGAATGCCGATTTCCTTCAATCGCCGCGTTGCCGAAACAACGGCGATGTTGACGTAATTGAAACAGGCTAATGCGATGAGAATGAGAGCGATCAAGGAAATTGTGATGAGTCCGGCGGGGTGAGCGCCCCTGGCGAAATTCGAACGCTTATCGAAACTGTTTTGCGCCAGCGTTGTGAGCGGTTCGAAGTGGAAGGCGTGCGCCGGCCAATCTTTGCTTACCGCGTTTTGCAGATTTATGTACTTGTCCATCCCCGATTCCAAGACGGCGAGATCACGAGCGTCGTGCAGTTGCACAAACGTGGCCGTCGTAAAACGCTCCCAGTTGCTTCGCTCTTCTTCCGGTACAACTCCGGCGGTGAATTGCGCCTCAAATGGAACAAGAATCGTAAACGTGAAGCTCGACTTGAGCGGAAAATTTTTCGCAACGCCCTGTACGAAAAAGCTCTCCGTGCGCTGGTTTTCGAAAGTAAGTGCGATTTGCTCGCCGACTGGATTTGTGTGGCCAAAATACTTGATCGCAATTTCTTCACTTAGCACGACGGCGTTTGGGGTTTCGAGTGGATTCGCGTCGCCCCATTTTAACGGGAAAGTCAATATTTCCAAATAATCGGGATCGGCAAAGATGATGCGCTCATTGAAAACCTTGTCGCCGTAACGCACGACGCCGCGACGATAGCGGGCGCGCGCCGCAGCTTTTACTTGCGGGAAATCGGCCTTCAACGCCGGGGCCATCGGGAACGGTCCGTCGCCCCAGTGCAGCAAACGCCCGTCGCGGTTGATGATGTTTTGCACCACGAACACCGATTCAGCGTTTTGGTGAAAATCATCCATTGTGTACTGGTGATCGACCAAAGAAAAGGCCACCAGTCCGCAGCCGACGGCAAGCGACAGCCCAACGATGTTGATCACTGCCGAAAGCTTGTCGCGCAGCAAGCTGCGCCAGGCCATTTTGAAATAATTTTTGAACATCACGGCGCTCCAATAAAAAGTGTTTTCGAAAAAAGGCGGCAGCGCTCGCAATGTTTGCTGCCAGTACCAGCCGAAAGCGTAAAGCCGCCCGTATTCTTGTCGTACGCTTTGGTAAACTTCGCCAACGTCTCCGGCGCCGGTCGATTCTCCGTTATCGGAAAACATGTGCGCGAGCAGCCACTCGGCGAATTTTGGCGGCTTTTTGTAGTTTGGCATCCTGGTTTAAATTGTGGCAATGTGTTCGTTCAGAACGATTGAAGGAAAAATTATGAGACAATTAATTCTGTCAACGACGCCTTGTCGAACCAAAACTACTCATGTCGCAGGCTTTCGATTGGGTTGGCGACTGCGGCTTTGATCGTTTGAAAGCTGATCGTCAGTCCCGCGATGAGCGCGGCGAGCCCGCCCGCCCAAAGAAACGCCCCGAGCGTGATTTCCGCACGGTAGGCGAAGCCCTGCAGCCAGCTTTGCATCAAGACAAAACTGATCGGTGCGGCGATGACAAACGCGGCGCCGATCAGCCAGATGAATTCTTTTGACAGCAAAACCATCACGCGCCCAATCGAAGCGCCGAAGACTTTGCGAATGCCAATCTCTTTGGTGCGTTGCTCCGCGGAATAAGCCGCCAGACCGAACAAGCCGAGACAAGACACCAACATTGCTAACCCGGAAAAGGATTGCACCATGTTGCTGAGGCGTTCTTCCTGTTGGTAGAGATTTTCGAGTTCCTGATCGACGAAGAAAAAATCGAGCGGCCACTCGCGACTTTGCGGGATAGTTTGCCACGCCGCGCGGATATGATCAAGCGCGCCGGAAACATCTCCGGCTGCGATGCGGACGACAATGCGTGAGCGCCCTCGTCCCTCGCCCGTCATGACTAACGGTTTGACTTGTGTGTGTAATGATTCGAAATGGACGTCTTTGACAATCCCAATGACCCGGCGTTCGCGTATTCTTTTGAGATCGTCAACCTGGATGATCGTTCTGCCGAGCGGGCTTTTCGCGAAGGCGAGCAACTGCGCCGCCGTTTCGTTGAGAATCGCGCCGTCCGGATCTTCTTCAGTGAAATTGGCGCCCTGGAGCAACTCGAGTTCGAAGGTTTGCAAGAAATCTTGATCGACGTGCAGCCAATCCATGGTCAAGCCCGCCTCTTTATTTTGACCTTGCCGGTAAAAAAGATTGCTCGGCAAAGGCCGCCCGCCGGGGATGCGCGCCGCAGCGGTGACGCCGAGAATACGCGAGTCTTGTTGTAATGCGTTTTTGAACGTCTCGTAATTGACCCCGACCCGTCCGGTAATGACGAGCAACTCTTCTTTGTTGAAGCCAAGCTCTTTATGGCGCAGGAAATCGAGCTGGTTGGAGATAATTGCCAAACTACTGAGCAAGGCGACGGCAACGGAAAATTGCGCCGCGACCAGAATTTTGCGCAGTGTTGAATGACCGTCGCGGCTAACGCTTAGCGCGCTTTTGAGTGCGTTCACAGGTTTGAATTTTGACAGAAAAAACGCTGGGTAGCCGCCTGCGAGCACGCCGGTAAGCAGGCAAAACCCGAGCAGGCTTAAAATCAAAAATCCGTCGCCGGCGTCAAATTGCAGCGACTGTCCGATTAAGGCGGAAAACCAGGGCAGAGTGAGGTAAACGATCAATACAGCTAGTACGACGGCGATGAAGCTAACGACCAATGATTCGCCCAAAAACTGCCGCACCAATTGTTGCTTTTGCGCGCCGAGGGTTTTGCGCATGCCGACCTCTTTCGCCCGTCGCATTGAACGCGCCGTCGCCAAATTCATAAAATTGATGCACGCGATCAGCAGCACAAGAAAAGCGATAATCGAAAAAAGATAAATGTAAAGGATGTTGCCGTTCGTTCCAATTTCGCCGCGGAGTTGAGAATTGAGATGGACGTCTGTCAGAGGCTGTAGAAAAAATGATATTCGATTCTGTACTGAAGCTTGAGCGTGGCTGCGAACGAGCTCGGGGAGCTTGCGTTCAAGGTCATCGGCTGATGCGCCGTCCCCAAGCAGCAGGTACGTCCAGGCGCCGAGAATGCCGGCGTCCCATTCGCCGCCGTGCATGACGTCCCAAAGATTGAGGCTCGATTCGAAGGAAATGAGAAAATCGAAGTCGATGTGAGACGGTCGCCCCGTTTTTTCAACCACGCCGGTGATGACAAAATCTTCTTCCCGACCGACCAGCCGCACGTTCAAGCGTTTGCCGACGGGATTTTGATCGCCGAAGTACTTTTGTGCGATTTTCTTGGTGATTACCATGGCGTCCGGCTGCGCCAAAACTGCGGAGCGTTCGCCGCGTATGAGCGGAAAGTCAAACAGTTCAAAAAAGCCCGGATCAGCAAAGTAGAACTGCATCTCGGTATATCGATCCTCGGCCAATGACACGCTTGCGCCGTTAGTAGCACGAAACAAACGGACGGATTGCTCGATTTCCGGGAGATTGTTAGCAAGCGTCCGCGCCGCCGGGAATGGCGCTTTTGCAATACGTTCAACCGCTTGTCCAGTGCTGCGCTGCGATGCAACGCGATAAATTCTCTCCGCTTTTTTGTGAAAACGGTCGTAGCTGAGCTCGTGCCGGACGTAAAGAACGATGAGCAGGCACGCGGCAACGCCAATAGCCAGCCCCGCAATGTTAATGAACGCATAGCCTTTTTGCCGCCGCAGGTTGCGCAAGGCGATTTTCACGTAGTTTGCAAACATGACCGTCCTCCAATAAAAGCCGTTCATCACCCACGACGGCGTCGCTGCTAAAACCTGTCCCCAGTACCACAGTTTTGCTCGCCGTCGACCGTATTGCTCGACGTAGCTTTGAAAAACTTCAGCCGCATCTCCCGACATAGTGGCTTCGCCGTTATCGGGAAAAAATTTTGTGAGCAGCCATTCGGCGATCTTGGGGGGTGCGTTTTTGTTCAAGCGTCGCAGCAATGTTTGGGTCGCATCTTTTTATTGATCCAAAATCAGCGTCTCGGGCCAAAAAACCGACCACGCAAACCAGAATGCGTTATGGGCTGGAATTTGAACCAGTTGTTTGCCGCGCAATTCGCCGGAGACGGCGCGGCCTTTAATGTCCCACGAGCTGTTTGTTTCGTTGTCCGTCATCACAAACGGTTCTGAGCTTTCGAGCTTAAATGTGAGGACTCTGCCGTCGACCGTCCGCTCATAAGGAATTGCAAGCTTCTCGTCAAGCTCGGAAACGATTAGAATTTCGCTGCCGTTAACTTCGTCGTTAATGACTGGCCGCGACGCCAAGCGCGAAAATGGATACGCTTTTTGGACGTCGCCGACGAATAGTCCGAGCACCGTGTGTTTGGGCGCGAATTGTGAATTGTATTGGCCTGT
This sequence comes from uncultured Deferribacteres bacterium, assembly GCA_964014485.1. Lineage (GTDB taxonomy): Bacteria > Zhuqueibacterota > Zhuqueibacteria > Zhuqueibacterales > Geothermadaptataceae > CAXHAT01. The sequence goes on along the minus strand of CAXHAT010000001.1, from coordinate 47,127 downwards.
TCTAATGCCAAAAAGCGGCGGAACTTCTTCGTCTCTATAGGTGGAATAGGGGTAGTTGGTGTAGTCTCTGTCAAAGTTCGTGTCGCCGGAAACGACTTTGGTGGTTGGGTGTAATTCCCGCCATTTTCTCCATGTTGTTTCTACAACGGGCATCAATTCAAGACGGTCAGCGTTGTTTGAATTTTCGGGCGCTCGGAAAAGCATTCCGGTTCCTGTCAGCGGGCACAAAGTCATGATGACGTCTTCCCCGCCGGCTTTATCGTTGATGATTTCATGCCACCACAAAATGTTTTCCGGGTAGGCTTTTGCTTCATTGTTAATGACCGTTCCTAAAACCAAATCATCATCGCGCAAGTAGCTCAATTCGCTGGAGCTTGCTGAGACAAATCGCGGGTTAACCAGCGCGGGAATTCCGTCACGCGGCACGCCGCCGGAAGCGAGGTATTGCTCCGGAAATGCGCCCCAGACCGGGAAATCGGAAACGTCCAATCTGGTGAAATACATCTGGGAAAATAGCTCGTTTCGATTGCCGTCATTTTCACGATCCCACATGATCAGGTTGTTTTCAAACAGCAATCCCGAAACGCCGAAGCCTGCGCCGGACGTGTTATCGCCGCTCGGCCTGAAAGCTCTGCCTCCGCTTCCGCCGGAACTTGTCGGCAATTTGTCGCTGCAAGCTCCGGCGCAAACGCACAAAGCAATTGCCCAGAATTTTGAAAACGGCTTCATTGAAATTTCAGTGCTTCTCATAATTTCCTCCCTTCGTTATTCGGGTTTGAATTATCAAACAAGAGCGTCAAAGAGAGAAATTCCATCTCATTCTAAGAGACCTCGGTATTGCGGGGGATTTTCTTCTTGCCGGGCAATTATATAATCCTCTGCGGAACAGTGCCCAAGGATCTTATCCCGCTTCTTCCATGATCGTTGGCGGATGCAATGTGTCGGCATTGGTGCATCGGGGATTCCACAAAAGCCGAGCAAAAAGAAAAGCTTCGACGAACCTGAAGCTTCTTATCCTCAATGTTTCTTGATCTTTTGATTGAAATTTGTAACTTTAATTGACCATCTTATCTGAGATGGGTTCGAATAGATTTAGGTTGCTTCAGCATTAAACCTGAATCTTTTATCAAACACCTAAACATAACCATATGCTGAGCAAAGACTCAGTATATACGTGGCATCCAAGCATTATTTAAGGAGACGAAACTTATGTTTTATTCTTCTCTAGTTAATGATCCAGTTGAGCGATTATTAGATGAAAAGCGCGAACGAGAAAGACTTGAAAAACAAAATGGCAAGTTTACTCCTAATCCCGAATATGTTTATTCTCCGACACGCGCTCTTCGTGACTCTTATCAAAATAATGGGGTTTTTAACGTTCCACCTATACCTCGACATCGACGTAAATAACACTACATTTTTACACTCGTGACGGCTCTCTGCAGTTGTCACGAGAATATCCCTCATTCATTCCGCAAAGCGTCCACTGGATTTGCCGTGGCGCCGCGATAGACTTGTGAAAGCACCGTCAACGCGGCTGTGCCCAAAACGAGCAAGCCGGTTTGTGCAAAAGGCGCGAAAGTCAACGGCTTGTTATATTTGAATCCGAATTGCAGCATCACGTCGGCGGCCATGTAACTCAAGGGCGCCGCGATGATAATTGATATGAGCAAAATCCAGAAAAATTCTTTGTTGACCAGCGCGATAACCTGAGAAAGCGATGCGCCGAGCACTTTGCGCACGCTGATTTCTTTCATACGTTTCGCCAAACTGAGCGTAACCAGGCCAAACAAACCCATGCAAGAAATCACCAATGCAATTGCCGAGACGAACACAAACATGCGGGCGCCGCGATCGGCGCTGCGGAAAAAGGCGTCGAAAACGCCGTCCTGGAAAAAACCGGAGTAGGGTAGGTTGGGGATTTGCGCCGCCCACAAGTCCCGCAGCTTTTCATCGGTCTGCGCCGCCGCGCCGGGACGGACGCGCATAGCCAGATAAAGATGGTTTTCTTCCTTGGCCAATTGCAGCACCGCCGGTTCAATCTTGAAAAGGAAACCGGCGTAATGAAAATCTTCCGCAACGCCGATGATGTGATACGTTTTGCCTTCGCTTTCTATGCGTTTGCCGGCAGCATCTTCCCAGCCTAGCGCTTCGACAAAAGTTTCGTTCACGATCACTGATTCTTCGACGTCGGTTACCAAATTGCGGTCGAAAACGCGCCCGGATTTCAGGCGTAAACCGAGCGTCTCAAAATATCCCGCGCCGACTTCGAAGCGGACAACGTCGTGTTTATCTTCAGCGAATTTTGCCGTTGTCCGCCCGGTTGATGCGCCAACATGATTAACCGCGCCCGCCATTTCGATAATCTCTGGAATTTGCTCGGCGGCGTTACGAAAACGTTGCTGCGCATCGCCGTTTGGGAATGACACGACCAGCGTCTGCTCCTGATTATAGCCCCAATCGTGGCTTTTTTGATATTCAGCGTTTTGATAAAGCACCACGCCGATAGAAATGAGCAGGAAGGAGAAAACGAACTGCACCAATAACAGCGCGCGTGTAAATCGCTTTTTGCCGTCAATCGTTTGTTTGCCGCGAAAAATCTTCACCGGCTGAAATGCAGAAACGTAAAATGCGGGATAAGCTCCGGCCCCGAGTCCTGTCAACGTCAAGACAAGCAGCAAGTAGGCCCACAGCCAGCCGTTGGCCGCAAACTCAAGCTCGAATTGCGTTGAGCCGATCAAGTTGTTCAAGCCGGGAACGACAAAAAACTCCGCGATCATGACGCCCGCGAATAGCGCAATGAAACAAACGAGCAAGCTTTCCCCGATAAATTGACCGACGAGCTGCCGTTTGTGTCCGCCCACGACTTTGCGCAGGCCGATTTCCTTCAATCGCCGCGCCGCCGAGACGATGGCGATATTGACAAAATTGAAGCACGCCAATGAAAGTACAAGAATGCCGACAACCGACATGATAATCGACGTTGCAGGATGAAAGCCGCCAATCAGGCTGCCTCGAATCTCCAGCGGTTTCTCAATCGCTTCTAGCATGGGATCGAGAAGAAAAGCCGTCACAGACCTGTCCTGCGAAGCGGCGTTTTGCCGTTCAACATAACGCTCGAGTTGAGGTGCGATATTTTTTGCGTCGGCGGGGTCGGAAAGTTGGACAAACGCGCATCCTCGCGGCTGTGACCAGTCGTTGAGATCGATTCCCAAATCTCTTTGCTTTTCGAAAGCAGAAAAAATGTCAACGTTGAAGCTCGTGCTTTTGGGGAATTCTTCCGCAACGCCGCGGACAAAGAAAGTCTCGACCTGGGCGTTGCCAAAAGTGACGGAAACTTGTTTGCCGAGCGGGTTCTCATCACCAAAATATTTTTCGGCCATTTCTTTGCTTAAAATCAACGCGCTTTCGTCGCGCAGCGCTTCGGGCTCGCCCCTGAGCAGCGGGAATGTGAACATGTTGAAAAAATCAGGATCGACGAAAGTGATGCGCTCATCGAAAATGCGGTCTCCGTATTTGAACGCTCCTCGCGCTTCGCTCAGGCGCACAGCGTATTCGATTTGCGGGAAATCCTGTTTCAAAGCCGGAGCCAACGGCGCGGGCGAATTGCCCCACAACTCGCGCTTGCCGCCGTTTTCGATTGTATGCTCAACCAGAAAGATTTTTTCGATGTTTTTGTGAAAACGATCCATGCTGAATTGCAAGTCGAGAAACAAGTAAACCGCCATGGCGCAACTAATGGCAATGGCAAGGCCGAGCACGTTGATCATCGACGAAAGCTTGTTTTTGTACAGGCTGCGGAAAGCGACCGTGAGGTAGTTTTTTAGCATGGAAAGACTCCGGAAAAATGAGAATTTGAGATAAGCGGGGACGGCTCGCAAGCATTCGCTCCAGTACCAGAGTCTCGCCCGCAGCGCACCGTTTTTTTCGTAAATTGAGCCAAACACTTCCGCCAAGTCGCCGGACGGCGAGTGGACTCCTTCGTCGGGGAAGAGGATTGAAACGAGCTTTTCGGCAAGGCGAGGCGGCTTCATTTTGTTTTCTCAGGCGCTAAATTCGGTAAATCGGCCCACATCTTTTTTTCGACCTGCTTTACTTCGAGCAAGGCTTTCATACCCTCGTCGGTCAGGCGATACATTCGCTTGCTGCGTCCGCCGCGTTCAGGCGTTGGGTCTGAGAGATGAGATTGTAGAAAGCCCTTTTTTACCAAACGATCCAACGAAACGAACAAGGCGCCAAACGCCCAGGATTTACCGGTGGACTCTTTCAGTTGTTCGCGAATCGTCACGCCATAGGCGTTGTTTTGCAAACGCCAGATTGCCAAAAGCAGGAATTCTTCGGAGCGGGTGAGAAGTTTCATCTTTTCTCTCGTGGTCAAAATCAGCCCTTTCTCCTAAAATGTAGAACAAACAAACGCGAGTCAAGAGAATTTGTTTCATTTTGTAGGTTAAATAGAGTTTTGTGCAGATTTTAACACAGACGGGAGGTGAAAGGGGGGCGCTTTGGGAGCCTTGAAGTGCAACGCGCCCGTTAAGCGATTATTTCTCGGTGAGAGTTATGGAGCCGTCCCAGTCGGCGCTGACCAGGCGTTCTTTTGCCGTTCTTAATCTTTTTAACATGAGGATGGAAGCTGGATCATTAGGGCGGATAGCCTGAGCTTGCGTAAAATGGCGATGCGCTTCCTGGAATTTGCGCTCTAAATAGGCGGTCATGCCGTTTTCATAGCAAACTCTGTACATTTCGTCCACAGGATTCACCGCCTCTCCGCTGAAGCCGCGCACTTCAAAAATTTTGATCGCTTTCCGTTTTCCCTTCACCCGCACCATGTCGAGCAAGCGCGTGCGAAAACTGCCTTGTGGCAGAGCTTTCAGCGTCGATTCGGAAATCATGACCGAAGTGCCGTAAAATCGATTCGCGCCTTCGAGGCGAGCGGCCAAATTGACTGCGTCGCCGATCACTGTATAATCAAAAAGTATGTCCGAGCCCATGTTGCCGACCGCCATGCGTCCGGTGTTGATCCCGATGCGGCATTGCAGCGGCGGCAGATTTTGGCGTCCCCAGGCCCATTGCAGTTGCTGCAAGCGTTCTTGCATTTTTAGCGCGGCAGTGACGGCCAATTCTGCGTGATTTGAAACCGGCAACGGCGCGCCGAATTCCGCCATGATGGCGTCGCCCATGTACTTGTCGAGAATGCCGCCTTCGTCGAAAATGATCTTGGTCATTTCCGAGAAATACTCGTTGAGCATGGGCACGAAAACTTTCGCGGGAACGGTCTCTGAAATAGTCGTGAAACCAACAAGGTCGGCGAAAAGAACCGTGAGCTCCCGCTGCTCTCCGCCAACGGTCAACAGTTCCGGCTTGGAGAGGATTTCGTTCATCAATCCTTCCGGAACATACTTGGAAAAAGCGTTCCGAAGCTGGGTTTGTTCTTTTGAAGTAAATATTTGGATGCCGATAAGCAGGCCGATAAAGAACACCAGGCTTGCGCGAAAAACCGTCGTCAGCGGGAAAAGCGCGCCGTTGTCCATTTCAAAAAAAGTGAGCGCGATTTGCGCGCCGATGACAATCACTCCGGCGAAGTACAAAGCGCTAGCGCGTCGAATCATTGCAGCAAGAGCAAACAAAAGCCCTGAAACGACGATAACGGCGATGGTCTCCCAAAACCCCCATTTCCGATAAAACTGATTCTGTAAAAAAGCGTTCATCATCGCCGCGTGGACGGCGACCAACGGCACGTCGGGCTCCAATGGCGTCTGTCCTAGGTCGGAAACGCCGGTAGCGGCTTCTCCAACAAAAACAAATTTTCCTTCGAAAAACGCCGATAAATTTCCGGCGTTGTCTTCCGATTTGCGTTGGTCGAGCAAGCCGTGCAGCGTCATTTGTGGAAAGTCTTCTCCCCAGACGTCGGGAAAAGGAACGAAGGTTCGCCCGGATTGATCGATGGGTAAAATGACGTCGTTTTCGAGATAGCTTTCGGTCAGCGCCGGTATGCGAATATGCTTGCCCCAATGAATTTCCAGCGAATCCGGCGGCACTTCCACATAATCCAGAAACATCGCTAGGGACAAGGTTGGCGCAAAAAGAGAGTCAACTTTGATGACGGCGCATATTTGTCGATAAATGCCGTCGAGATCATTGACGGCGCTAATGTGTCCCGCGCCGAAATCCGGTGAAAGAAATTTGTCGTTTTGGACGATAGCGCGCCTGGCGTGGAAGGGGGCGCCGTTTCCGTTTTCAAATTTTGGCGCAAAGCGGTCTTTCTTGCGCAAATACTCAAACGCGCGGCCTTGTTCCCACTTGAAGCGCACGGGCTTGGGTTCAACGCCAAAGCCGTAGGGCAGGTAGGCGTTGTCAAAAGCTTTTAAAGACGCTGCGAACTCGCGGTCAATGCTGTCCGAGCCGGCGCGTGCAAAGACAAAATCAAAGGCGACGGCTTGCGGATACATTTCGGCGAGCGCTTCATTGGCTTCGGCTAAAATGCTTCGATATTGGCCGTCGTTGATTCGTTGGTATGTTTCATCGGTGACGATAAGATAGACGACTTGATCACCGGCGGTGGGGCCTTTGCCGCGAGCCGCCAGTTCCCGGTAAAAGAAATCCAGAGTTTGGTCGTCGAACTGCGTCCAAACCGAGCCGAGGATTTTAAAAAAAACGACAACGCCGGCGGCAAAGCTCAATGTGAGCAAGGCGATGAGTTTGAGGCGTTTTCGCCGGCTGTTGTAGCGACTATTTTTTAACACGAAACTCGTAGCTTTGAACGATCATTCCATTGCCGAAAAGCTGCTTGAATTCTCCGACCAGTCTTTCCTCTTCTTCTTCAGGCGTTCTTACGTTCCCCGCAACGCCAAAAGGCTTGGCCGCTTTTTGATGCAAATCTATTTTGCTCTTTTCCGAAAGCCTGCGCTCGATCTGAAGCCACTCCGCTTGCGTTCTTTCATCGTTTGAAAAGTAGTTCGCCACCTCCTCGAGCGATTCCGGACTGCAAATGATCGTGAAGCTTTCCAGAGCGCTTTCGCCGTCAATCTCATAGTACTCTTTCGCCGAAGGCAGCGTCATTCTACGACCTTTCTTAAGGGAAGCGTCGCTTTGCGGAGAAAGCAGCGTCACTTCGTCCGGCCCTTTGTACACAACGTAGACAAAGCCGTCAAACGCCGGTTCGACATAAATTCTCAACCTGTCATTCTTTTTGAGGCGGTCGTGCGTACGCGCGCGCTTGATGAGATCGCCGGAAAGAACTTGTACGCCGATTTTCGCGCTGACTTTTTCACCGGCGAAAACGGATTGCAAACACCAAACGCCCCCGAGTAAGAAAATGCTGAAAGTTGCAAGGCGCTTCATTTGAGTTCCTTGAAGTTTAGAATGATAACTGATGTTACGCTCTTGCCAAATAATGCATGTCGCAGATTGGTTGTTGGTTGCGTCGAACATTGCAACTGAAAATAAAACTGCTTGACTCCCAAAACGTTTTTTGAGGTCATTCCTGTGGAGGCAGGAATCCAGAAAATGGTGCACGGCCACTGGATTTCTGCCTCCGCAGGAATGACACGTAAAGCAGAGTTTTCAGTCAAATGCCATATCATTGTCCAACTGCTTAACATCAGATGATAAATGGATTTCTTAGCAATTTATTGAGAGCGTCCCAAAAGTCTGTGATTGTTGGTTTCTCGCTCTCATTCAAGTATTTGGCAAACGCTATGCCTGGCAAGATTTAGCTGCGGCGCACTTTTTTAAAGCAGAAAACGCAGCTCCGACAGCCACAAAATTATCCGAAGCTTCCGAAATTGTAATCGGCCTGACGAATAATCCGCTAATTTTTACGAAAATACTATTCCGTAATTCAATTCAGGCGTCTGTATACAGACAGACAAGACGCTTTGCATACAAAAAAAATTTGAAACTGCCGTTTTGGTAGTTACCGCAAAAACGAATGACAAATATGAAATTGCGAGCATTGATATGAACTGGGACTTAGCGCGGGCGCTTTTTTTGCTCTGCCTAATTGGGAGCGGAGCATTTGCACAAAGCTTAACCGTGGAAAACGTTCGATTCGAGCAGCAAATCGACCACAGAGTCGTCGTGCATTACGATTTGATTGGAGAATCCGCAAAGGAGTACACCGTCGTGCTTTCCCTTTTCAACCCGGAGTCTCGAAAAAAAATACCTTTGACAGGTAAATCTGTGCAGGGCGAGTCGGGCAGAGGCGTGAAACCGGGTAGGGATTTGAAAATTATCTGGGATTTGAAACAAGATTTTCCCGGTGGTTTGGACGGGCAGGATTTTCGGTTTGTCGTCGACGCTTTTATCGAGAAGAAGGTTGGCGGCGGAAAAGGCTTGCCCTGGTTTATTATCGGCGCTGCCGCGGCCGGGGGCGGAACACTGCTCTATTTCACTTCGCGGATCGCGGGAGCTCAAGAGCGCGACCTTCCAGGGCCGCCTGCGCTGCCTGTGGATCAATAGGATCGAGCGGCGGAGAATTGCAAGATTTACTCACTCGCAGAAAAGGATTTTTGCGTGCTGAGTAGAATTCGGCGTTAGAGCGTGTTAACGCCTTCCAAAGATTGTGGTTGTTACTTTAACGGGCAAGAGAGCTTTTAAGCAAGGACGCTTTTAAGAGGGAGACATGAAGTTCTGTCGAAATACATTTTGCGCTTCTGCGACGATGTTTGCAATGTTTGCAAGCGGACTCTTTGCACAGAATACGCAAAACGCTAAGGTCAAACAAAACATTGGCTTTAGCGTAGAAATCCCCGTGCTGCGATTTCTGGGCATTTTTAATGAAGAACGGGGGGACACCGTTCAGGTTCACAGTCCTTTCAACGATTGGGGGGCGAAGGTGAACGACGCCGTGATGCAGGTCGACAAACACGACCCTGACTTATACCATACAGACGAAAAAATTGACCTCGGCGAATCCAGGGAAATTTCGTACCGTTACTATATTGGAAGAAATTCGAATGGCGTTTTTAGCAAATTATTCTATGAAACGCCGTTGACCACCGGGGGCGTCGACCGTTTATTCAACGCTGGTGCGAGCAGCGAGGTAGAAACGCAGAAAGTTTATTTTAACGACTTGCCTCTTGTGGGAATCATTTCAGCCGATCACAAAATCACAGCAACAATCTTCGTCAATATGGCGCCTGCGGTCGCTAACGGATTCGATGCGGCTACGGACAGCGTTTACCTCTATCTGGCAGATGGTTGGTGGGGCGCAACGCAAGGGGAAAGAAGCGTCGGTGTGCAACCCGACCTGGCGTTTACGAACACTGTAGGCCTGGACTATAAGTTAGAGTTCGAAATCCAGGGTCCGACATATTATGGTTTGATGTATCGCATCGCTTTTGGCCCTTCATCGGATGAAATCACGATGATCGAAGGCGGTGATTTGAATAACGCTCCATCCCGTGTGAGATATGTTTTGCGATTGCCGGGCGGAGAATATCCCGATACTTTCAGGTTCGTTCAGGACGTGTTTGATCCCGAAGGCCCTCTCCCAATAGAACCGCCGCCAATCAACCCTTATCCTCCGGCGAACAAAGCGCCCAGAATACAAAAGCAGCTCCGGAACCACATTATGCGCGTCGGAGGAGAAAAGTCCGTCGATGTTGAAGACGCCGAAGCGTTTACCGACCCCAACGGGGATGATCTAACTTACGCGGCGACCTCTGACAATCGCGCGGCGGTTGAAGTTGAAATGAAGGGCAAAGAATTGAACATTGACGCGCTCAAGGTTGGACGAGCGATAATAACATTGTCGGCAGAGGACGAACTGGGAGAAACGGTCGCGATGACGTTTTTCGTTACGGTCGTCGGTCAAAACAGCAGCCCAACAGTAGCAAGCGCGATTGCCGACATGGAATTAACTGTTGAAGCGGGCGTTCGAGACAGAGCCTTGGGCGGCGTTTTTACTGATCTAGATGGAGACGCGCTTGATTTTCGAGCGTCGTCAAGTGATACGTCAATCGCGAGCGCCGTGGTCGAAGCAAGCGTGCTTTACATTACGCCCAAGAGAATGGGAAGTGCGACGATTTTTGTGACTGCTGACGATAACCGAGGCGGCGAAGCGACCGACGAGTTTAATGTCACCGTAACCACGGGTAATTTGCCGCCGAAAAATGTAACGGAAATGCCGTCAATCGTCATTGCTGTCGGCGACGAGCCGTTTAGCCGGGATTTCACGGCAACGCCTGTTATTTTCGAAGATCCGAACGGCGATTTATTGACCTATTCTGCATCTTCTAGTGATGAACAAATCGCTCAGGCCGGATTTTCGGAAGCTGTTTTGCGCATATTTCCAATCGGCAAAGGAGTCGCGCAAGTCACGGTTACGGCGGAGGACGAAAGCGGTGAGCAATCGTCTCTTGTCTTTAACGTTGATATCGAAGCAGTACGCGGCAACAATCCGCCGCAAATCAGCCAAATTATCGAAGATCAGTTGATCAAAACCGGCGGCAACGCTTACACCAAGAATCTCGACGAGCCGCCCGTTGTCTTTGACGATCCTGATGAAGATGATTTGACTTACACGGCGCAATCGTCCAACCATGCCGTGGCCAAAGTGAATTTGTATGGCTCTACCTTAACCGTTGCCTCCGGCGAGATTGGCACGGCCATGATCACCGTGAGGGCGGACGACGGCAAAAACGGTCTGCGGGAGTTCGATTTTCGCGTGACGGTCGCGCCAAATGAGCCGCCAAAAATCGAGCATGAAGCGATTTTTGAGAGTAACGCAGGCGAACGTATAACCGTTGACGCGAAGCTGATCGACGATACCGGGATTTCAGACGGTATTTTGCATTACCGGCGCGGCGGCGATATGAATTACACCTTGCTCGCTATGATTAACGAAGACAATTGGCAGGCAACGATCCCCGCCGGCGAGGTGACCTCGCGCGGGCTGGAATATTTTATCCGCGCCACCGATCAAAACGCAACGACTGCTCAGACGGACACATTTGCCGTTCGCGTAAGAGTTGCCGGCAACGGCGTTTTTAGCGAAAACCCCCAACCGGCCGGCAGCGAACAAACCGGCTATCGCTTGTTTTCCGTTCCTCTTGATCTTGACAACAAGCAGCCCGCCGCCATGCTCGAAGATGATTTGGGAAAATACAACATTAAAAAATGGCGCTTTTTCGAATTGGCTCCCAATCAAAATTATGTTGAGTATGATTCGGTCGCTGCGATTCAGGCGGGAAAAGCGTATTGGCTGATCGTTCGCGAATCCGGCAAAACGGTGCGTTCGGGTTCCGGCATGAGCCAGCTCTTGCGTGAATTGTTTCCAATCCCGGTGTCTCCTGGCTGGAATTTTATCGGCAACCCCTTCAATTTTTCACTTTCACGGAACAATTTCCAGCTTGGCGACGGGACAATCCCTCAATTGCGCCATTTCGAGGAATTCTGGCGGGACGGCTCCGAAACCATCGCGATAGAGCCGTTTCAGGGCTACGCCTTTTTTCACAACAGTTTTTCCGGCGACACGATTTGGGTCAACCCGCAACCCGCCGACGAGCTGACGCTGGAGAAACCCGCCGTGCCAGCCGATGCGGACTGGGAAATTCGTATTTTGGCTCGATGCCAGAACGCGCGAGATGAAGACAACGTCGCCGGCGTTCGCGCTGACGCTTTTTATGATTGGGACGCCTTCGATCAGCCGGAGCCGCCTGTGATTGGCGAATATGTCTCAGTACGCTTTCCGCGCCCGGAATGGGAAATGCGTGCGACAAATTACGCGACTGATTTTCGCCCGATGGTCGCTTTGGGAGAAATCTGGGAATTTCAGGTGAAGAGCAACATTCAAGGCAAAGTGGATTTGCGTTTTTCGGGGCTGGAACCCGTTCCTGAAAAATATGAAATTTTTGTTTTGGATGAAGACGTTGACGTGCTGTACGATCTTCGAAATTCGCCGGAATTTTCGTTTAATGCGTTGAAAAATGAACGTCCAAAAAACTTTAAATTGATGGTCGGCGAGCCTGGATTTTTCGAAGAAACGCTCGACCCTGAAAGTTTTCTGCCGCAAGATTTTGAACTTTCACAAAATTTCCCCAATCCGTTCAATCCATCGACCACAATTCGCTTTGGCGTGCCGAAAACGGCAAAAGTGCATCTTGTGATCTATAATACGTTGGGCGAGCAAGTTCTCACGCTTATCGACCGTCAAGAATATGAACCGGGCTATCACACGATTGTCTGGGACGGGCGCGACAAGGCGGGAAGACCGCTTGCCAGCGGCGTTTATTTCTATCGATTAAACAGCGCCGATGCAGTATTCACAAAAAAAATGATATTGGTGAAATAGGATGTTTCAGCAACTCTTTTTTTCAAGGATGAAATCCGTTGTTTTTGCTGTCAGCTTGATTTTGGTTTTAGCTAATTCAGCAACAGGTCAACGCGCCCGCGGCTATAGCGAAGCAGGTCCGTTGGGCGTTGTCATGAAAGGCCCGGACGTCACCGCGCCGAAAATCGTCATCACCAAGCCGACGGAAATTTCCACTCGGGGCGCAGGCAAGACTCGCGGACTTAGCATCGTTCCGGAAGAGACCGGCGAGTTGGTTGTGATTGGTCGAATTGAAGACGACCGCGAGATTCAAAGCCTGATGATCAACGGCCACACGATCAAACTACGCGGGAAGAATAAGGCGCGCAAAAATTTTGGCTTGAAGGTGAAAGCCCCGGAAGCGGGTAAGCTTTTGCGTCTTAAAATGGTCGCCGTCGACGCCGCCGGCAACAAGATTAATGAAACGTTTGAAGTCTCCTCCGCCGTTTTTGAGACGGTTCGCGATTCCCGCTCTTCCGCGACTATCGCCAGCCTCGGCCCGAATGCGCCGGACGATGCGCAATATTGGGCTTTGGTCATCGCTGTCGGCGATTACCAGCACCCCAGCATCTCTGATCTTGACTATCCGGTTGCGGACGCGCATGAGGTGGCAAACGCCCTTTCCGAAGCCTACACTTTTGAAAAAGATCGGGTTAAAATTCTCGAAAACCCGGATCGCTCCCAACTTATTAAAGCGCTTTCCGAGTATGCGCCGTCCGGCGTAAATCCGCTTTCGAGCGCCGACAATCTGCTCGTTTTCTATGCAGGCCACGGTTATTTCGACGAAGATTATCGCGAGGGCTACTGGCTGCCTTCCGATGCTGAAAAAGGCAATCGCGCGAATTGGGTTTCCAACAGCGACGTTCAGCGCGCCTTTCGCGGTATTGGGGCCCGGCACATTTTGCTGCTCTCGGACGCATGTTTTTCCGGCAGCCTTTTCGCGTCGCGGAATCCTTTTACGGTTGCGGTTGAAGAAGCTTATAAGGAAAAAAGCCGTAAGGCAATTACAGCAGGCAATTTCACCGAAGTGCCGGATCGTTCGGTTTTTAAAGAATACCTCGTCAAGCGTTTGCTCGAAAACGAAACGCGTTATTTTGACGCCGGGGCGCTTTATAGTGCGATCAAAGCGCCGGTCACCAACAACAGCCCAATGCGGCAAAGACCGCTTTATGGCGTGATCCAGGAAACGGGCGATGAAGGCGGAGAATTTATTTTTGTGAAACGATAATTCTCAAAAAGCGCGCTTTGCATGTACAGTACCTGCTCATAAAGCTTCGGTTGACCCACATAAAATTTTCTCCTTTGGTTATTGGGTGAGGCGGAATGATTGGCTTGCCAGTTGTTCCGCCTTTTTTTATTGTGATTCCAACGATTCTCGCTGATTTTCGTCTAATCGGAAAACCTTCAAGTCCGCTCCCCTAAACCTTGACGAAATATGCGAAAGCCTGCTTTGCAATCTCCAAAAACAATCCGCCTGGCCCTTGTTGTAGTCCTTCTCATTTTTCAAAATAGTCTGCTCGCGCAAGAAAATGTTGGCGCTTTGGAGAAAATGCGACAACAAGCCGCCGCCCTGTCGCCGTTGATCAAAAGCGCATTCGGTCAATCGCTTTTAAAAGCTGTGGATGATTTGCCTGCAATCTCTGGTTCCCGCATCGTTTGGTATAACCGCGAAACGCGCGACGCAATCTCCGAAACAGAGGCAAAATCGCGCCATGCGGATGCGTTAAAAGGATATGAAAGAAAAGAGTACGACGAGCAGTTTTACTATTTCACCAAGTACGGCACGCCGCTCGCTTCCGTTCACGCCTTCGATCTTGTCGGGCAGGCGGGATTCGAACTGAATGCCGGCGCAAGAGTGCTTGATTTTGGCTACGGCTCCATCGGGCAGCTACGCCTGCTGGCAAGTTTGGGCGCGGATGTGACGGGCGTAGAAGTTGACCCGCTGCTAAAAGTTTTGTACAGCGGAGATGAAGACACAGGAATTATTTCGCGAGCATCGTCGGCTGGAAAAGGCGCTGCGGGAAAGCTGCGTCTGCTTTTCGGCTTTTTCCCGAAAGAACAAAAAATCGTAGATGAAGCGGGTGATGGCTACGATTTGTTCATTTCAAAAAATACGCTCAAGCGCGGCTACATCCACCCGGCGCGCGAAGTCGATCCGCGAAGGCTGGTGCATTTGGGCGTTGACGATGAGACGTTTGTCAAAACGGTTTATCGAATGCTCAACTCCGGCGGTTTTTTCATGATTTACAACTTACACCCGGCGGAGAGTAAGCCGGATGAACCATACAAGCCCTGGGCGGACGGACGCTCTCCGTTCGAGCGCGATCTGTACCAGAAGGTCGGCTTTTCCGTGCTTGCGTTTGATGAAAACGATACCGAGTTTGCCCACAAAATGGCGCGAGCTTTCGGCTGGGACAAACTGATGAATTTAGAAAATGATTTGTTCGGGACGTATACCCTGCTGAGAAAATAGAAGCAGCGACGTCTTGATTTTAAGGCCGTCAAAGAAAGTTTTACTGGTTTAACGAAGCGATGTGTACTATATTGCTGTACATGTCGATGTCTTGAGTAGGGAAAATAGAAATGACAGAAACGAAAACACTCTCAGAAGTCAGGAAAAATTTCCCATCGATTCTCAATGAAGTCACTTTGGATCGTAAAATTGTCGTGATTAAGCGCCGCAATGCCGTGAGTAACGCTGCAATTATTTCCGAAGATGACTTGAAGAGCTTGATGGAAACGGCATATTTGATGTCTTCACCGGCAAACGCCAAAAGACTTTTGGACAGTTTTGAGCGCACGGACCGGAAAGACTACGTCACAAAATCCATCGACGACGTTATTGGGGAATTGGGCGTTGAAGGAATTTAAAACAGCTTTTGATCAGAATTTTTTAGAAGATCTCCAACACTGGAGCCGCCAAAACCCAAGAACAATCCAGCGAATTATAGAGTTGATGAAAGCAATACAGAAAAATCCGTTTGAAGGAATCGGCGCGCCGGAAAAACTCAAGGGGACGCAAAATCGCTATAGCCGCAGAATCGACAGAGAACACCGCCTGGTCTATACAATCACGTCGGACTGTATTGTTTTTCAGCAATGCCGATATCATTATGAAAAATAGCCCCTTCTGATGCGATTGTTGCGAGCCCTTGTCTTTAGGTATTACATAATACCTATGCTCATTGCCATTCTTACCCGAGATTCACTTAAATCAGGCGAAAAATATAACCCTACGACGCTTGTTTTCCCAACCCGCCTCCACGCGCCCATCCGCAAGGCGACGAAATTCCACCTTTTTCTTTACGTTCAGAATCGCGTCAAAGTGCGCAACCCGCAAGGAATCGCAGCTGTACGCATGGCCAGTTGGGACGATCCCAAAACGACGGACGATGACGATTTGCTGACCGTCTATGGCGTCAACTCCGGCCAGAACGTCGTGATTTTTAATACGTCCATGACGACGGTTTCTTTTTACGGCCTGAACGAACGCGGCGACAAGCGCTTGAACCGTCCGTACGGAATCACAGCGTCATCTTGGGGCGACGTGTATGTCGCTGATACGGGCAACGACCGGATTGTGAAATTGTTCAATCCGGAAAAGGCATTGAATTTTGAGCGTGAGATTCGCGTCCCTGGCATGTCCCGGCCGCAAGGCGTTTCGCTGACTGCGGACAGCTCGCTTTACGTTTCCGATACCGGCGGCCATCGCGTTCTCTTTTTTCGTGACGACACGCTGAATCAAATCATTGCTGAACAGGGCTATGAAGACGGCAAAGTCCGGTCGCCGCGAGGAATCGCAGGGACGGCGCGATCTGACAGGTGGTCTTATTGGAAGGATGATTTTGTCGTGGTGATCGACCATGACGGTCAGCGTTTGCAAAAGTTTTTGCGCAGCGGGGAGCATGTCGCCTCGAAACAGGCGCGAGAATTTGGCTATCCCGATGCGAATTTGCAGTACATTGCCATCGATTATTACAGCAATATTTGGATCACCGATCTTTCCAACCACTGCATTCATAAATTCGACCGCAATCTCAATCATATCACAACATTTGGCCGGAAAGGCGGCGGTGACAAGGAGTTTGTCGAGCCGCGAGGCATTACAATGAACAAACAGTTCGGTCAAGTTTTGGTCGCGGAAAAAGAGGCGGCGCAGTACTATTGGGTCGGCTCGGACGTCCTGAGAATCAACGTCGAAAAAACGGCGCACGGGTTGATGGATGTACGCTATTTCTTAACCGAAAAATCCGTCGTTACGCTGGAAATTCGCGACCGTTCCGGCAATCTCATTGGCAGGCCGCTGAATGAAGCTTCGCGAAGCACCGGCGAAAATCGGGAAATCATTGTTGGCGACGGCACGCTGGCGCCGTTTGTTTTTCGCGCCAATGAACGGTTTTATGCAGAAGAAGATTTGGCGAATAAACCCGATTTCACGGCTGGCAGGTACAAATTGAAATTTATTGTTAAGCCGACATATTCAAGCGCAAAATATTTTGAGCGCAAAAAAGAAATTAAAGTGACTTTTTGAGAGAGGATAATGCAAGAACCCGTTGTGGACTTAAAGCTCGCCGAAGAGCATGGCCTGAACGAAGAAGAATTTGAAAATATTTGCGAGATTCTTGGCCGCACGCCTAATTTTACCGAACTCGGAATTTTCTCGGTGATGTGGTCGGAGCATTGCAGTTACAAGAACAGCATTCTGCAACTTAAAACGCTGCCCCGGGAAGGGGAACGCTTGCTCGCTGAAGCAGGAGAAGAAAACGCCGGATTGATCGACATTGGCGACGGACTGGCGGTTGCGTTTAAAATTGAAAGCCACAATCATCCTTCTGCGGTCGAGCCGTACCAGGGCGCGGCCACCGGCGTCGGCGGCATTCTGCGTGATATTTTTACCATGGGCGCCCGTCCAATAGCGGCGCTCAACTCTCTGCGTTTTGGCAGCCTGGAAGATCCGCATGTTCGCTATCTTTTTCGCGGCGTGGTGCATGGCATTGGCGATTACGGCAACTGTTTCGGCGTGCCGACGGTCGGAGGGGAAGTTTATTTTGACGACGCTTACACTGGAAACCCGCTGGTCAATGCCATGGCTGTCGGAATTGTCAAACACAACGGTATTGCACGAGCAGCCGCAAAGGGAGACGGCGCACGCGTTTACATCATCGGATCATCCACCGGACGCGACGGCATTCACGGCGCGACGTTCGCCAGCGATGAATTGGACGAAGGCTCGGAAGAAAAACGCCCGCAAGTGCAAGTCGGCGACCCGTTCACCGAAAAACTTCTGCTCGAAGCCACCCTCGAAATGATCAAGGACGATACGCTTTACGGCATTCAGGACATGGGCGCCGCCGGAATTACGTGCTCGACCTGCGAAATGTCCGCCGCCGGAGGCGTGGGCATGGTCATCGATCTCGACAAAACGCCGTTGCGTGAAAAAGGCATGACGCCCTACGAAATTATGCTTTCCGAATCGCAAGAACGGATGCTTGCCGTTGTCCGACACGGTCAGGAAAAGCGCGTGGAAGAAATTTGCGAGAAATGGGATTTGCACGCTGAAGATATTGGCTGCGTCGATGAAAAAAACGACCGCCTGCGTGTAAATTGGCATGGCGAAACCGTTGCCGACGTTCCTGCTGACGCGCTTGCGTTGGGCGGAGGCGCGCCGCAATATGTGCGTGAAGCAAGCCGCCCGACGTATCTGGATCGCGTCCGAGACTTTGACTCTGCGACGCTGCCCCAGCCAGAGAATTTGTCGGAAACCTTGCTCTCCTTGCTCGCTGCTCCGAATATCACCAACAAAAATTGGGTGTTTCATCAGTACGATCATTCCGTGCGCGGCAACACCGTCGTCGCACCCGGCGCGGATGGCGCGGTGGTTCGGATCAAAGGCACGCAAAAAGGACTGGCGATGGCGACGGATTGCAACGGGCGTTACGTCTGGCTCAACCCCCGACGCGGGGCGGCGATTGCCGTGGCGGAATCGGCGCGCAACGTCGTTTGTTCCGGCGGCAAGCCTGTCGCGATCACCAATTGTTTGAATTTTGGCAATCCGTACAAGCCGGAAATTTACTGGCAATTCAAAGAAGTGATCGCGGGCATGGGCGAAGCGTGCCGCGCGCTGAAAACCCCGGTCACCGGCGGCAACGTGAGCTTTTACAATGAAAATCCCAAAGGTGCGGTTTTCCCCACGCCGACCATCGGCATGTTGGGCGTACTCGAAAGCATTGACCACGCAACGACGGCGTGGTTCAAAAACGAGGGAGATTTAATCGTCCTGCTCGGCGAACCGTCCGAAGACGTTGGCGCTAGCGAATACCTCGCACACATTCACGGCAAAACCGCCGGGGACTGCCCGGCGCTCGATCTCGAAAAAGAAATCGCCGTGCAAAACGCTTGTCTGGAGGCGATTCAGGCGGGAATCGTGCAATCCGCCCACGACGTTTCCGACGGCGGTCTGGCCGTGGCGTTGGCGGAATGCTGCATCATGAATCGCGAAAACCCCCTCGGCGCAAACGTCCAACTCTCCGAATTCCAGCGCCCGGATTTCGGCTTGTTTGCCGAGACGCAATCGCTCATCGTGCTCTCCATCGCGCCGGAAAATCAAAGCGCACTCCAAGAATTGACCTCAAAACACAATGTCCCACTTTCCGTGATTGGAGAAGTCGGCGGCGATTCGCTCAAAATTGATCATGGGATCGATCTTGGCTTAAACAAGATGATCAAGCCGTATTTTGAGACGATTCAAGAGATGATGCAAGTCGTTTCTAATGACTAATGCTTGGCTGAGAGTGCTTAAATAATCAAAAAATTGAAAAGTTAGAGCTGGCTCGGAGTCGATTCAAAATGTCCGCATGGCAAAATTATCTTGCTGAAAACCGGGGTCGTTTTCTTGATGAACTCAAGGATTTTCTGCGCATCGAAAGCGTTTCGGCGCTGCCGAAGCACAAGGATGACGTTGAAAAAGCCGGGAATTGGGCGGCGGAGCGTATGCGGCAAGCGGGAATCGAAAATGTAAAAATGCTGCCAACCGATGGCCATCCCGTGATTTACGGCGACTGGCTGCACGCCGGAAACGATAAGCCAACCATCTTGATCTACGGCCACTTTGACGTTCAGCCCGCCGATCCGTTTGAATTGTGGGAGACTCCTCCGTTTGAAGCTAACATTCGCGACGGGCGTATTTATGCGCGCGGCGCCAACGACGACAAGGGCAATATGCTTTTGCCGATTTTCGCTTTTGAAGCATTGCGTCAAACTGAAGACGGCGCACCGATCAATCTCAAGTTTTTCTTCGAAGGCCAGGAAGAGATCGGCAGTCCGGATCTGCCAAAATTCGTTGCAACGCATCGCGAACTACTGCATTGTGATTATGTGATTAGCGCTGACGGCGGGCAATTTTCAGAGACGGAAGGTAATATTTTCATCGGTATGAAAGGGCTTTGCGCATTGGAAGTGTCTCTTAAAGGCGCGAACGCCGACTTGCACTCCGGGATGCACGGCGGCGCGGTGCAGAATCCGCTTTTCGCCCTCGCGCATGTTTTGGCTTCCATAAAAAGCCTCGGCGGAAAAATTCTTGTGGACGGATTTTACGACAACGTCGCGGCTCTGTCGGACGAAGATCGCAAACACATTGCCGACGTGCCGTTCGATGAAGCGGTGTACAAAGAATCGCTCGGCGTTAACGCATTGTTTGGCGAAGCTGGTTATTCGACCATCGAGCGGACATGGGCGCGCCCGACGCTTGAAATTAACGGTATGTGGGGCGGCTTCCAGGGCGAGGGCGTGAAAACGGTTTTGCCGAATGAAGCTCATGCAAAAATCTCCTGCCGCCTTGTCGCTGATCAAAACCCGCAACAAATTATTGAACTGCTTATTAAACACATCCGAGAAAACTTACCGCCGGGTGTAACCGCGACTTTTAAACCGGAAAATTCTGCCGGCGATCCTTACCTTATGCCGGCGGATCACCCTGGAAATCAAGCCGCGTTCGAAGTTTTGACCGAGCTTTACGTCCGCGAACCTTATTATACGCGCAGCGGCGGCACTATTCCGGTGACCGGCATTTTTTTGAAAGAGCTGGGCGTTTACACGGTCAATTTTGCTTTCGCCCTCGACGACGAAAAGCAGCATTCGCCAAACGAATTCTTTCGTCTCTCAAGTTTCGATTTAGGACAAAAGGCCTACTGCAAATTACTACATCGAATCGCCTCCAAATGATCATTATCACTTGCACTTTTTTCTGGCATTCCGTTATATCGTCACCTTTTCCAAACAGGCGTTTCGAGTGCCTTGAAGCACTCTACTCAGCGAAGTAAAATTCAGGAAGGACGGCAAACGTGAAAACTTTGAGAATCGTACAATTCGGTTTGGGCCCGATTGGCCGCGAGACGGCTCGGTTGGTTTTGAAGAAACAAGGGATGGAACTTGTCGGCGCCATTGATATTGACGAGAATATTGTCGGAAAGGACGCGGGTGAAGTTTTAGAAGTGCCGGAGACGCTTGGAGTCAAGGTTGAAAATGACGCCGCCGTTTTGGATCGTTTAAAACCCGACGTGGTTTTACACACAACGTCTTCCTTTTTGGATCGCATCGAAGATCAACTGATGACTTGCATCAATGCCGGCGTCCATGTCGTTTCCTCGAATGAAGAACTGTTTTATCCATACTATCGCGATGCTGAATTTTGCGAGCGAATCGATGCTGCGGCAAGGGCCAAAAATGTTGTGGTAATCGGAACCGGCGTCAATCCAGGGTTCGTATTAGACGTCTTCCCGCTCTTCATGACGGCTGTCTGTACAGAAGTTAAAAGTATCAGGGCGCTGCGCGTTTCCAACGCCGGGATTCGACGCGGACCATTGCAACGAAAAGTCGGCGCCGGATTGACGGAAGAGCGCTTCTTGCAGTTGGTTGATGAAGGCAAGCTCGGGCATATTGGGTTGCTCGAATCGCTTTTATCTATCGCTGACGGGCTAGGCTGGCAGCCTGATGAAATCGAAGAAAAAGTGTTGCCGGTCATTTCTAAAAAAGATGTCAAAACACCTTTTGTTGATTTGAAAATTGGCCATGCGGCCGGCGTTTGTCACACATGCGTTGCATTCAAAAACGGCAAAAAGATCATTGAGCTTGAACTGCGAATGTACGTCGGCGCGGAAGACGAGCATGACATGGTTTGGGTCGAGGGAACCCCGCCAATCGTGACGCGTATTGAAACCGGCGTTAAGGGAGATATTGCGACCGTCGCAGCCGTTGTGAACACCGCGGCGCGCATCGCAAACGCGAAGGCTGGCTTGCGCACAATGCTGGACATTGACTTGCCGCGCGCTTGTCCATGAAACACTAAAAATACGCCCGTTTTATTTTCGGGAGACGGGCGCTTCGGAGGGTCTTGTGGGAAACAGTTTATTCATAACGCTTTCGGGGACGTTGATTGTTTTGGTTGCCGTCGATTTCTTTTCACGCTGGTATCGCGTTTTTTTGGTAAAGAGGCGGTTGCCGCAGAATATCCGTCGCTCCATTTTGCAAATTATGTGGGTGCTGCTCGCTCTGCTCTGCTGGAATGCGCTGATCCGCAACTTTTTGCCGGAACATTTTGACGTTTCCTACCTGCTTTTTGCACTCTTTGCCTTCGCTTTGCGCGGGCTTCTCATGTCAATCGTCCAGAAATCTTAGGCGATTCATTTAACAACTTCGCGAGAAACATCGATGACAAAAAGAATCGCCTTTCAAGGGGAGATCGGCGCCTACAGCGAGCAGGCGGCGATTCAATTTTTTGGCGAGAATATTGAGCTTGTTCCGTGCGCCACATTCACCGCGCTGTTTAAATCCATTTTTGAAGATCGTGCTGATTTTGCCGTCGCCCCCATCGAAAATTCGCTTGCGGGCAGCATTCACGAAAACTATGACTTGCTGCTGCGCTTCAAGGCGCAGATTGTCGGCGAGACCATTCTGCGTATTTCGCATACGCTTCTCGCCGCTTCGGACGTGAACATTGGGGATATACAGAAAGTCTACTCCCACCCGCAAGCCCTGTCCCAATGCCGCGATTTTCTGGAAAAACTGGACGTTGAAACTGTGCCGACTTATGATACCGCGGGCAGTGCAAAGCGAATCGCGCAGACCCGCAAGTCGGGCGTAGCCGCCATTGCAAGTGAACGCGCCGCCATCGAATACAATTTGACCATTCTTGAGAAGAATATTGAGAGCAATCACGAAAACTTCACGCGTTTTCTGGTCATAAAAAATCCCGAATGTACGGCGCTTGGGGTTGAAACGGAACCAAATGCGCCGCAAAAATCATCTATCGTTTTTGCGACAAGAGACATTCCCGGGGCGTTGTTCAAATCGCTTGCTATCTTTGCGTTGCGCGACATTAATTTGCTCAAAATCGAATCGCGGCCACTGCACGGGAAACCTTTCCAATATATTTTTACTCTCGATTTTGAAGGAGATCGTCGTGATGATGCAATACAAAATGCGTTGCGACATCTCGAAGAAATAACAGAATTTGTGCAGTATCTTGGATCTTATCCATCGGCAAACTTTTGACCTGGAGCGCCTTACTGGAAAAGCGAAGCGCCAATTTTACCGAATTAACTTTAACCCAAACAGGTTAAATTGCTCACCCGATTTAGTCTTTACGGCTTCCTAAAAAATCAGCGCTATTTTGAACCCTTCCTTATTCTTGTTTTTCTCGAAAAAGGGCTAAGTTTTTTTGAAATTGGCCTGCTTATCGGTTTTCGGGAAATCTGCATCAACCTTTTTGAAATTCCCAGCGGCGCCGCTGCGGATTTATACGGCCGCCGACGCGCCATGATGTTTTCATTTCTGAACTACATCGTTTCTTTCATTATTTTTGCGCTCAGCAATTCCGTTGCATTGTTATGCCTCGCCATGCTTTTTTTTGCCATTGGCGACAGCTTCCGAACCGGCACGCACAAAGCGATGATTTTCGACTGGCTGAAGCGCGAGGGGCGGGAAAGTGAAAAGACTAAAATTTATGGTTTTACGCGATCCTGGTCTAAAAAAGGGTCGGCGGTTTCCGTGTTTATCGCGTCCGGACTGGTTTTCTATTCGGGAGAATACGGCGACATTTTTTTGTACTCAATCCCGCCCTACCTTGTCGCGATCTGGAATTTCTGGCATTACCCAAACTATTTGGACGGCGAAAAACAAGCGGATATTTCAATCCGCAAGGTCGGCGCGCATTTCATCGATGGCCTGAAATTAACCTGGCGCAGCACGAACTTGCGACGCTTGACCATTGAAGCGATGGCATTTGAAGGCGTCTTCAAAACCGTTAAGGATTATTTACAGCCGGTTCTTCAAGGCGCCGCACTGGCCTTGCCTTTTTTAATGAGCCTGCCCGGCGAAAAACGTACAGCCTTGCTTGTTGGGGGAGTGTATTTTGCGCTTTACATCGCTTCAGCGACAGCCTCGCGTCAAGCGCACCGACTCTTGAATCTTAGAGATAACGTGATTCATGCTTCAAAATGGCTGTGGCAATTTTATCTCGCCGTGTTTTTGCTGATGTTGGCAGGCTTGGGTTTTGGGTGGCTTTTCCTGGCAGTGGTTGGATTTATCGCCATAAACATTTTGCAAAATTTCTGGCGACCTATCATTGTCAGCCGTTTTGATGACCACGCTCCGCCGGAAAAAGGCGCGACGATTCTTTCAATCGAATCGCAATCGCGCTCATTTGTGACCATGCTTTTAGCGCCTGTTTTGGGTCTGTTGGTTGACGTTTGGGGGCTCACACCGGTCGCATTTGCGGGGATTGTTTCGTGCTCAATTATTTTGGCGGGTTATTATGGAAAGACAGATCGATAGGAGCGTATGGCCATATGCCCCTGCATTCGTTTCGCTGCATTGAAAGAAGTTGTCGGAAAACATAAATTACTTCTTGACTTCACGATTTTTTAAAACTATTATTGCCCGCCAACATAGGGGCGCAGCTTTTGGCGGGAATTGATTTTGAAACTGTATAATCAGAGAGAAGAGCCATGGGGTGTTATTCTTTTTTGCTCTGTATGAAACTTCAGGCCCGAATCGCGGACAGGCTGTAAATTGCCGTCCGCGATTCGGGCCGGGGTTTTAAAAATGCACGATGAGTGTTGCGTTTGCTGAAACACGATCAGACTACGTACAAAAGGGATGTTGTCGTTTTAGTCATTCAAAACATTCATTTTTGAGGTGATTTACCATGAAAGCATTATTTTTCTCCCCCCCCCCCCGCGCATCGCATATTTTTTCCTTTTGACGGCGCTCATGTTCGGCTGTCAATCTCCGCTCCAACAGCCTGACGAGGCGGCTATGCGTTTACAGCAAGAAAAAACCGAAACCGCACCGGCCGTTACCCTCAGCGAAGAAACGCTGGCTATACTCTCAGCGGCTAGAAACGCCGTTCCCATCGACACTTCCGGTTGGTTTGCATACGGCGTGCTCGACTTTGAGCGTAATGAAACCAGCGTTCGCGTCGCCTACTACAACGCTGAGGTTTACGATGTTTATCGTTACATCAAGACAGACAGCATATGGATTAAAGGCCAGCAACTGAACGGAGAAAAGTTTAAGACTCTTGTAAAAACGAGAAATGAAGACGACGACAATTCCATTCATACATATACAAAAGCAATTGCCCGAATTTACTCTATCGAAGGCTTGCGAGACACATGGTATATACCGGGGAACCAACAATCTAATGGTACTTGGAATATCGAACGACAATACGTGACCGACTTGCCAAGACAAGCCGTATTCTATGAAGGTACTGAAATTGACAGTCAGACAGGCGAAATTCATACAATCGACTGGGTGGGGCCATGGGAATGGACACGATTCGCTTGGCCTTCCGGCACCGACGATTCAAACGACAAAAATACATTCACTGAGATTCAAGATGATAACTCGGGGTTTTGGCATCCTGCGCAACAAATAAAAGCAACATATCAACACATCATCGACCAGTTGCAAACTCCCACCACTCCCAATTTGAGTTCGCCGTCGAATAACGCTCTGACCTTTTCCTCCGTCACCTATTCCTGGAGCGCCTCCAGCGGTACCGGAACCATTACTTACCAACTGCAAGTGGACAATAACAGCAACTTTTCCAGCCCATTTTATGATCAGTCCGGTTTGAGCGGCACCTCGAAACATATCACGGGACATGCGGCCGGCACGCAGTATTACTGGCGGGTGCGCGCTTCAAATGAGGCGGGCTCAAGCGCCTGGTCGAACGTGCGCACACATACAGTCAATCCGGCGACGCCCTCAGTTTCCGGATCGATTCAGAGCAGCAATCCCAAATTGACCTGGTCCGCGGCGGCCGGCGCGACGAGTTATGAAATCTTCAAACACACCGACGGCAGCAACTGGCTCTCCTATGCGACAACAACTTCGACCAACTACACCGACGCTCTTGCGGATGTCACCGGTTATCAGGGGACGGCGTGGCTGCGCAATCCTTACGTTGCTTACTATGTTCGTTCTCTCGGCCCAAACGGCGGCACAAGCGGCCAGTCGGCGACGCACTATTATGACCTGGATGGCGCGATACGCCGGATATTATCGGCGATCCTCCGATTACGATCGTTCCCGACAAATATTAACCCGCAGTAAAAACAGACGCTCCTAAATCGTCTTTAACTTGTCGCGGCCAACTGCAAAATTAAATTTGCGGTTGGCCGCTGTTTACTCAAATGATAAGATCATTGATCGCGGAGGTCAATTGTGAAAATTCGATATTTCTTCTTGCTGTCCTTCGGACTATGTTTTCTGGCGGGGCAAAAATTACATTCTCAAGCCAAAGATCGAACTTGGGGAGTTGGAATAGAAATCAGCGGCGGATACGCTGACGTTGCAAACGACGGGTTCAAGGATTTGAAAACGGATCGAGTTGGCTACGCCTATGGGTTTCTGGATCAGGTCACTCGAGGTCATGTGTTCAGCGGAAAGATGATCTTCTATTTGCCTTTTGGTTTGAATCTATTTTCAGGCTATGAGCATGGCGGTTTTGGCGAAAGGAATGCATCTTTACTGATGTGGAAGCGCATTTATGGGCAGGATTTTGAGAACAATTTCTTGCAAGAAAGTTACTCTATTCAAAACCACACTCGCGCTATAGTCGCGGGACTTTCGTTCGCGCCGATAACGTTTAAGCAAAGATTCCGCCCTTTCGGCTTTGGCGAACTGCGCAAACAATGGCTCCGCTCAACCACAACGTTAGAAGGAGAAGCGTTTAACTTTTGGAGTATTTTTGGACCTGAAACCGGTAGTTTTAACGGCAGTTCATTAATGTCCACAAACAAACCATTTTCGACGGCCTTGGGTGTAGGAATAGAAGTTCTTCTTCCCTGGAATTTTACTTTTGCACCAGCTTGGCAAATTGTTTCTACGGGCACAAAGATCATCGGTCGTACGACGGAATATACAATCACTCCGCATGAAGAGAACGAAGGGATAGGTAAAACTTTCGGCGATTTGGATATTCTTGACGGGCAAGGCGTTAAACTCAAATATCACGAATTCCGCCTGGGTATTCGATATCGGATATTTTAGCTCGCGGAGACGAACGATGAAATTTTCACACTTTTTATTGCTGCTTTTTTCGGTGCAGGTATTAACCGGGCAACACCTTGCTTCTCAAATCAAGGAACGCGCCTGGGGAGTTGGAGTAGAACTCAGCGGCGGATATGCGGATATTGCTGGTGATGGATTCAAAGACCCGAACCCTGCCCCCAACCGCCGTATCGCTCATGGTTTTTTAGATCAGGTTCATCAAGGGGTATTATGGAGCGGCAAAATTCTATTTTACTTGCCCTACGGCTTCAAAATATACTCAGATTATGAGATTGGCAGCTTTAAAGAAAAAAATGTCACGCCGCTCTTGTGGCAACGTATCTACGGACAAGATTTTGAGAACAACTTCGATCAGCGCGATTATTCAATCCTTAATCAAACGCGAGGACTAGTTTTTGGAGTCTCTTTCACGCCAGTTAAATTGAAAAAAAGATTCCAACCGTTCGGAGTCATGGAAATACGGAAACATTGGCTCCGCTCAACCACAACGTTAGAAGGAGAAGCGTTCAATTTTTGGAGTATTTTCGGACCCGAAACCGGTAGGTTCAGCGGTAGTTCGTTAATGTATACAGACAAGCCGTTTGCATTAGCCTTTGGGGTTGGATTAGAAATTCTTCTTCCTTGGCGCTTTTCCTTGACTCCTGCGTGGAAGATGATCTCCACTGAAACTAAAATCATAAAGCGCACTATCGAATATACAATAACGCCGCGCGAAGGGAATGTTGAATGGAGTAGAACATCCGGCGATTTGGATATTCTTGACGGGCAAGGCGTTAAACTTAAATATCGCGAATTCCGCTTGGGAATCAGGTACAGAATATTTTAAACTCGAGGGTCTGTAATATGAAAAATTTGGCAAAGAAAAACATTGCGGCACTGCTGGTTGTTATCGGTTGCAGCGGGGCGCTTTTTTCGCAAACGGAAGCGCCGGAGAGCGAGCGCCGCTGGGGCTTTGCCGTCGGCTTGTTCGGCGAAACAAACAGCGAAATCACAATTTCAAAAAAAATATCAAGTTCAACCATGCTTCTGTTAGGCGCGGGCGTCAGCTGGTCGAGAAACGATTCTGAAAACGAACAGTCCAACGGCGGGAACGCCTTTGAAAACATGCATCGCACAAGCAGCCTCGCTTTTTCATTTGGTACCGAGTTGAGAAAATACCGCTCAAACGGTGGCAAGGCGCTGTTTTATCTGGGATTGCAGCCAAGTTTCGGGCTAGTGCGCACGGATACGCAATCGAACCCGCCCACAGGCTCAACCGGGCTGGAAGTGACGAATCGGCGGCGCACAACCTCCCTCGGGCTGGGGACGACGGCCGGCGTCGAGTACATGGTCCTGCCTTCGCTCAGTTTATCCGTCCATTTCAAGCCGCTTGTCTTGACCTGGTCGAGAAGCAAGCATGAAACGCTGCCGCCGGGTGGCGCTGGTTTTTCCGTCACAACGATCAATAAAAATTACAGGATTGCGTTTGCCCAAATTCCGGCGCTCGTCGCACGCATCTATTTTTAATTGGCGATTTGCCGAGGAAACCCCGATTCACGTTGTTTGCGGCCGGCGAGGCGACAAAATTGTTCTGATAACCATTTATATTCCAACTCAACCTAAATTCATCAACCCATGGACGCGAGGAGACGCACCAAATGCGAGAAACTAAATGCAATTTTTGCGGCGGCGGCCGATATGAAAAAAAACTAATTGACTATCTTTACAGCCACAAAGGCAAGTATTTGCTTGTGCCGAATACACCGGTTGAGATTTGCCTGGATTGCAGCATGATTTATTATGACGCCGCGGTACTCAAAAAAATCGAACGCGATTTTTTTGATATTCAACAGAAAAATCGAAAACCGGACCGCTACATTAACATGCCTGAAAAAGCGTATTCGTATTAGATAAGCGTTTCAAAAAGATAAATCGTAAACAACCCCCACGCCGTCCCCGTGACCATACTTAAAATGGCGAGCAGAATCGCGTGCGGCATGAGTTCTTTATTATAAGCGGAAGTGACGGCGGGCGCGGTGGAAATGCCGCCGAGATTGGCCATGCTGCCAATGGGAACCCACGCGATGTTCAGCCTGAACGCCGCCGCGGCCAGCAGCATAAAAACAAAGTGTCCAATCAGCCAGATGACGACCAGGGCCACAAGCGGGCCCGGCAATGACAGATTATTAAAATTCAATTTCAGCCCCAGAATGGCCATAATCACAATGATCAAAATTCCCCCGATTTTGAGAACAAAGCTCGCATTCCATGACTTGACCAGATTCCCCAAAAGCAGCCCAACAATTGAAGTTGTAATGACCATCCAAAGAAAGCTTTTGATCGTAAGCGTCACAAGCGCCGTGATGGCAAGAAGGACGAAGGTTATCTGCCATGGAGCAAGAACCGCCTTTTGCGAATCACTATCCGGCTTGAGCACGGGTACTTCGTCATGAATGCCGAAAACGTGGTTGAGCTGCTCGCTGCGTTTGATA
Source organism: uncultured Deferribacteres bacterium (assembly GCA_964014485.1). GTDB lineage: Bacteria > Zhuqueibacterota > Zhuqueibacteria > Zhuqueibacterales > Geothermadaptataceae > CAXHAT01. The sequence goes on along the minus strand of CAXHAT010000001.1, from coordinate 17,769 downwards.
AACTGGAACATCAGAATTGTCCAGATATTGACGAGAATATTGTCGAGCACCAAAATCGATAAAAACAGCCCTTCCTCGGTTCCAATAACTTCCTTCAAAACAAGTTGACTCGTGCTGCCGCCGATCCAGCCGCCGACGATGGGGACGAGCCCTTTCCAGTACTCCTGCTCAAGAAAAAGCGTACTCGTTGAAGCGTCGAACCAGCCGAACAAAATCACTAGAACGACTGGCAGTGCAGCGATGACGAAAGAACCGATGACGAATACCACGATGGGTCTCGCGCCGATGATGCGCAATTGTGCGAACGACAAAGCGCTCATCACTGTCAGAATCGTGAACGGGATGATCCAGTTTCTGCTGAGTTGGTGCAAGTAAACGCCGGACAAATCCATGCCGGAAATGTGGGTGAAAGCGGCGGGCAGAACATAGGCGAAAAGAATGGCCGGAAACCAATTGAGCAGCGTTTGAACCCAGCGGCGCTCGATGCGGTTGAGTTGGAAAACGCAGACAACCGTAAGCGTTACGACGACGGCGGCGATCATTTCAGTTTTCATCAAGAACCAGCGGGCGGGTTAAAATACTCAGGCACATCCGGATTCCTTCCAGAAAATTGCCGAGGCGCAAATTCTCATTCGGCGCGTGAATATTGTTGTCCGGGTTGGGGATGCGAATGGAAACGGCGGGGATGTTGAGTTCCGAGATAAACGGCGCAATCGGCTGAGAACCGCCGGTGGAGCGCATTTTCACAAAGCGATCCTCAAAAAGATGCGCCATTGCGCGTGACAGCCAATTGCCAAGTTCGGAGTGCATGTCCGTGCGAAACGGCTTCGAGCCAATGCGAGAGCTGAAAGCGATCAGATTTGGATACTTTAAACGCTCCTCGTCAGTCGGTTCCGAATCAACAATATGGAATCCCTGATCAATGATGAACTGCCTGACCAGTTCGACCATGCGCTCGCCCGGCGTTTCCGGAACCAGACGCATGTCGATTTCCGCGACGGCTTCGGCGGGAATGATGGTGCGGATTTTATCGCCCGTCCACGCGGCGCGCAAGCCGCGCACGTTGAGCGACGGAAATTGCAGCGCTTCCTGATAAGTTTCGCCGACAGCGTCCTGAGCGGCGACGCCCAGGCTTTTTTTGATCTCGTCCAAATCTTCCGGAACGGCATGCAGCGCGGCCTTGTCTTCTTCGGTGAGTTCAACGTCGTCGTAAAATCCGGGGATGAGCACTTTGCCCTTTTCGTCTTTCATCGCCGCGAGCAGGCGGGCAAGTTTGAACACGGGATTCGGCGCGAAATTGCCGTAGTGCCCGCTGTGCAAATCGTTTTTTGCGCCGAAGACTTTGAGCGAAATTGTAGCAATGCCGCGCGCCCCAAAAGTCAGCGTCGGCAGGTTGGAGAGATGGCGCGTGCCGTCCATGATCAGCATCGCGTCCGCGTTGAACAATTCGCGCTGTTCGCGGACGAGAGCGGGCAGGGTCGGGGAGCCGATCTCTTCCTGAAAATCCATGATGACTTTAATGTTGAAGCTTGGCTCGCGCTGTTGCTCGGAAAGAATTCTTAAAGCAGTGATAAATGCTATGGCCGGGCCTTTGGAATCGGAAGCGGAGCGGGCGAAAATTCTAATCTCAGGATCCAGCGGATCGGTCAACGCCGTTTGATCGACGACTTGCCATTCGTCGCTTACGCGGCGCTTTAGAACCGGCGTGTAGGGATCAGCCTGATTCCATTGCGTGCTGTCGACCGGCTGACCGTCAATCTGCAAATAGAAAAGAATCGTGCTCAGGCGGTCGTCGTAGATTTTCTGCGCAAAAACGTGCGGCGGTCCTTTCACTGTGGAAACGATTTTTGTATCAAAACCAAGTTTTTGAAATGTGTTGAGGCACCAGGTTGCATTGGTTTCAACATGGTTAGGAAGGCGGCCGTTGTTGGGGATTTTCAGAAAAGCAATTAATTCTTTGGCCGCGCTGACGGTGCGCAGTTCTGTAAGTTGACCGATTTCTTTCTGCGGTAATTGGGCGGCGAGATTTGTTGGGGATGAAAGAAGTGCGCAATGCAGCGCGATCAGGAGAGAGAATGGCGTTTTCAAGATCGTTTCATTGGTTTCTTCTGGTATATTCAAATAAAGACGATCCTGTTTTTGATCGATTCTTTGGAAAACTTCTGCAATATTTTCAAAACCGCACGGAACGTTTCTCCGATTGGACGCTGCTTGGAGAGAAGAATTCCCCAGTGTTCCTTTTCTTGATGAGCGTATTCATTGTGTAATTTGACGAAATCCTTAACGTTGAAGGTCAGCACGCATTGTTCCCGGCTTACCGCATGGGCAAGTTGTTCTGCGTCGGTTCTTCCTTTGCGTTTTACTTCCTGAGCATGAACGACGTCAAAGCCTCTTTTTCGCAATGCCGCTCCCAAAGCCATGTGAACGTCTTCATCTAGAAACAGCGAAATTTTCGCCATTTTCTAACTCTTTTGCTTGGGATGTTCCATGACTTGCTGTTTCCAATATTCTTCGTCAGAATATTCCGCCAGAACGCTGTCTATTTCTTGCTGATGGTCAAAGTAATAAGCCAGCGCGGAATGAACTTGCGACGCCGTCAGGTGAGAAAGCGTCGCCAGAATCTCATCAACGTCCATACCCATCTGATAATACCCGGCAATGGTGCGAACCGTGACTCTGACGCCCTCAACAACCGGAGCCCCGCCTGAAATATCAGGATGTGATGTGATGTAGGGGTAGGATGTTTTTTTTGTGATTGTACTCATGGTTTCATCTGGTTTCGAAGAGTTCCAACTTTTCAAGGCTTGTTATTGACTTTCAAAAGCGTACAAACCAAATATACTCGGCAAGTAGCTTTTTCAGACGAAGAGTTGCCGTTAATCCTCGCTTGAGTGTTGTACACACATCATGGAAACGTAGCCCAACTTATTCGTGATATTTATAAACTGATGGGTCAAATCGTTTTCTATAATTATGAGAAAACGCTTCAGAAATGTTACTTAATCTCTCAATAGTTGGTTCTGTTAATCGCGCGCTTATGTTAAAACGGGGATATTTACCACGAATTTCTGGATGCATGAAGGCTGCGACTTCAACATCTGCTGTTGAAACGTACCGCCCTGCCCATTTTTCGATCAAATGTTTCACCGGATATATTATCGACACTGTTCCTTTTATTTTAACTTGTGCATCCAACCATTCATACGCGATTCTTATACAGTCATTGCGTTCATGATATGGGCCATCACTCAAACTGTCTTTTGTCAATTTCTTTGCATTATCGATTTCACTGTCTCTCAACATATTGCCTAGCCCTTTCTTGATGGCGGTAACTTGGGGTTATATAGGTAACAAAAGCCGAATTATACGACTTCATATCTATAGACACGATGGATAGCGAATTGCGAAATAACTCGTGATCTATTCTATAAACGCCGCATTAAAAGCGACGGGCGACGAGGGGGGAAGTCCATGCAACCGTCTTCCCACTTAATGGAAAGCGGGCCGTTGTAGCCGATCCTGGATTCTGCCACTCGCAATCCGCTTCAATTTTTATGTTTCTTCTCGTTGGCTTACTCTCCAGGCTTTATCACTCCAAATAAGAAAGAAAAGTGAAACGTCAACAATTGCATGTACGCCCAAAGCAACCCATCTTGAATTTTTGAAAGAGAGTTCGTGAATCCTGGCGCACAATTCAGGGGTTTTAAGGGCGCACGGCTCGATGAGCGCCTTCAATTCTTCCGAAAACAAATCGATGAACGCCAAACGACCGAACAGCGCTGATAAATTCATCACAACAAAAAAGCCGAAAGCCAAAGAGACAAGAATCTTGACATGGCGTGAAGGATGAATGGTCGTTGTGAGAATCCACCCAATAATTATGGCAACGCCCGCGACATAAAAATTCCAGTAAAAGGCCGTTCCGTCCAGAAGCTTGAAAAATATATCGACGACGTCTTTTTCGTTCATTGTAGGTACCTTCGCGCTTGCCGAGACCATGCTCGGCAAACAGGGCTTTCGGCGCTGAAATCTTTAAAGTCAGCCCCTCGCATGTCATTCAGGATGAATCTATTCTGCACCAGATTTCGGGCAAAATAGATTCCTCCTGAATGACATGCGAGGGTAAAATTTAGTATGAGGCCAACGCTCACAATTAGAATATAGTCCAGCTTCGTCCGGAAAAGAATAAGCCGGAAATCAATCTCCAAACGCGGCGTCAAAAGCGACATTGGACGGGGTGAAGTCCATGCCGCGCACCATGTCAAGGGCTTCCTGGGCGCCGAATTCGCGATCCATGCCGCTGTCTTCCCACTCAATGGATAGCGGGCCGTTGTAGCCGATTCTGTTGAGCGCCCGAATAATCGGATCCCACTCCACGTCGCCGTGCCCCGGCGAAACAAAATCCCACCCGCGGCGATGATCGCCGAAATCGAGATGCGAGCCGAGAATGCTGTTGCGTCCGGTGAGATTCACTTTTGAATCTTTGACGTGCATGTGGAAAATCCGCTCGGGGAAGGCATTGATGAACTCAACCGGATCAACGAATTGGTGAATCAAATGGCTGGGATCAAAATTGAAGCCGAACGCCGGATGATTCTTTACCGCTTCCAGCGCACGCTCGGAGGTGATAATGTCGTAGGCGATTTCCGTCGGATGCACTTCAAGCGCGAACTTAACGCCGTTTGCTTGAAACGCATCTAAAATCGGCATCCAGCGCTTGGCGAAATCTTCAAAGCCGGCGTTGATGTCGTCCTGCGTGGTCGGCGGGAAAAAATAGAGCTTCGACCAAACGCTGCTGCCGGTAAATCCGTTCACCACGTCCACGTCGAAAAGCTTGGCCGCTTTGGCGGTATTGATCATTTCCTGCGCCGCTCGCTGCCGCACGCCTTCCTGATCGCCGTCGCCCCAAACGTAATCCGGCAAAATGCTCTTGTGGCGATTGTCAATCGGATCGTCGCACACGCACTGGCCGACCAGGTGGTTGCTGATGGCGAGACACTGCAAGCCGTGTTTTTCCAGCAGATCACGCTTTTCACGCACGTAGCCGTCGCTTTCCAACGCTTTGTCAACTTCAAAATGATCGCCCCAGCAGGCGAGCTCCAGACCGTCAAAACCCCATTCGCTCGTTTTATTGGCAAGCGTTTCCAAAGACAGATCAGCCCATTGGCCGGTAAAAAGCATAACTGGTCGCGACATTTTGTTCTCCGTTAGTTTTCTTGAAAAACGACTTTATTCAATGAATTTAGAATGACAAAACAGGTGATATTATTCAACTTTGCGATGACGAAAGGATATGATTTCGATTGATTTGCAGGGCAAGTCTTGCGTTCCGTTTTTCGAGGCTATTGAAACATCGGCGGATGTTTTAGATGATGATCTGTTGCGTTTTGATAGGCCTTGGCGACGCGCAGTGCGTCGCTTTCATTGAACAGCGCGCCGATAAAGCTGATGCTCGTCGGGGAGCCGTTGTCTGAAAAACCGTGGGGCAAAACAACGCACGGGTGGCCGGTCAAGTTGGTCAACAGCAAATTAACCCCGCCAAACGACGGTGCGACGTAAACGTCAATATTTTCCATAACTTTTTGCATTTCCTGAATGACCTGGTAGCGAATGCGGTTTGCCTGAATATATTCGACGGCGGGAATAAATCGTGCGGTTCTGAAAGCGTTTGGCCAGGCGTTTTTGATTTGCCGTACGAGCAGATCGTCCTGGTTTGAGCGCGTCAAATCATCGAATGCAGCGGCGGCTTCGGCGTTAAGAATGAATGAAATCGATCTGACCGGGGTTTGCGGCAGTTCAATTGGGATGAGTTCCACGCCCAGACCGCGCAGCGTTTCCAGAACTTGCCCGTCACGGTCTTTGTTTCGTGAATCGCGCTCAAAGGCGGATTTGAGATAGCCAATGCGGATTTCTGAGATGCTTTTTTGCGCGTCATAATTGAAAGCGGCGTTAATGAGCGTAGGATCGAGTCCGTCAACGCCGCGAATCGCCTCAAAAACAATGGCGCAATCTTCAACCGTGCGGCACATCGGGCCGATTTTGTCCATCGACCAGCTCAGCGCCATTGCTCCGGCGCGACTGACTCTGCCAAAAGTTGGACGCAAGCCCGTTACGCCGCAGCGCGTAGACGGCGAAACAATCGAGCCGAGGGTTTCGGTGCCGATGGAAAACGCCACGAGTCCTGCAGCGGTTGCCGAAGCCGAGCCCGCCGAAGAACCGCTAGAGCCTTGCTCCAAATTCCACGGGTTTTTGGTTTTGCCGCCGTACCAGACGTCGCCCCAGGCAAGGGCTCCCAGAGTAAGCTTTGCCACCAGCACTGCCCCCGCTTCTTCGAGCTTTCGAATGACGGTGGCGTTTTCATCGATTTCTTGATCCTTGTAGGGCATGGCGCCCCATGTGGTTTTGTAGCCTTTCACAGCCAGTAAATCCTTGGCTCCGTAGGGAATACCGTGCAGCAGTCCCCGATATTCTCCCGCAGCAATTTCTTCGTCGGCGCGTTTGGCCTGCTTCAGCGCGAGTTCTTCGGTCAAAGTAACGACGCATTCAAGCTGTGAACCATACTTTTTTAGGCGCGCAAGGTACATCTTTGTCAGGTTTGTCGAAGTGATTTTGCGTGTGCGGATGAGTTCCGCCAAATCACGCACAGAGGCGAAAGCGATTTCTTCCAAATTGTCTGGGACATTGCGTTGTTTGGGATTGCTGAATTGCAATTCCTTTTGATTTTTGTCGAGAGTGAACCCCAGCGGAAGCGGATTGAAGTGCAGGGCGGGCGGGACGCTGTTCGGCACTTGAAGCTCGTGCATTGTCTTGTAATTGCGAAGGTTGCGTTTAACGCCGTCCAGGAGTGAATCAATTTCCGCTTGCGTCAATTTCAGCCCAATAATATTTTGAGCGGCGCGAATTTCTTCCGCTGTTACTGGCGGCGTGTCGTTTTCCTGCGCTTGGAAGGACAACGCCTGCGAAAAGGTGAGTAAGAAAATCGATAGACAAATAGTTCGACGCGACATTGGATAACTCCAAAACGTTTGTGTTTTTTGAAGGGGCTTGGGGGGTGATTGCGGTTAGGAGCTACGGAGAATAGGAAGGATTATCAAATAAAAAAGCCCGGAAGCGAGCGTTGCGTTTTCACGCTTGCCCGCTCCGGACTGCAAGGCGCCCAATGAGCGCCCCGCTTCCCTTGATTTATGAAAGCTCCCGGCGTCGGTTAATTGACTCTCAAAGGAACCTGAAGGTCAATTCCAACGTGCCAGATGGAGACGCCGGGAGTTTCTTCTTTGCAGAGGAATCAACGATGCACGCCGCTTTTTGCAAAGGGTGAGCCAAGAGCTAAAAACGATGTTTCGAGAGCGCCGGCTCAGATGAATTTTGTTTTTTAACACACCCGTTGTTTAAACGTTTAACACTTTTTCTCGGAAGAATCAGCTTTCATTTTTGCTTTGTTCGCACTACTTTGCGCCCGCTTTTTTTGACCTGCCAAATGCCTGAATTTCAAATACTGAGCACAAACTCGAAATAGATTATGGATTCACTAAAAGATCGTTTTGCTGATTATATTTCATTGACTAAGCCGAGGGTCTCTTTTCTCGTTATTTTGACAATGATTGCCGGGTTTTATTTAGGCTCGCCGGTTGATTTTGATTTCGTTTTATTGTTCCACGCGATTTTCGGCACGACTCTCATCGTGGGCGGGACAAGCGCTTTGAACCAGGTTATCGAGCACCGGATCGACGCACAAATGAAGCGTACGAGTAAAAGACCATTGCCCGCCGGGAGACTCTCACAAATCGAAGCCTTGGCTTTCGGGGCGGCAACTTCAATTGCTGGTGTAGTTTACCTCTCCATCCTTGTGAATCCATTGACTGGGTTTTTGGCGGCGCTTACGCTTGTCAGCTATGTTTTTTTGTACACGCCGATGAAGCAAAAATCATCTTTGGCGACGCTTGTTGGAGCCGTGCCGGGCGCTCTGCCCCCAATGGGCGGCTGGGCTGCTGCACGAGGCGAGCTCGGAATTGAAGCCTGGGTGCTTTTTGCTATCCTTTTTTTCTGGCAACTGCCGCATTTTCTCGCGATAGCGTGGCTGTATCGTGAAGATTATTCTCGCGGCGGACTTATTGTGCTCCCGGTGATAGATAAGGCGGGGTATAGCACGAGCCGCCATATTCTAGCCAATACAGTTGCTTTGCTTGTCATTAGTTTGACGCCGACGTTGCTTGGATTTGCGGGCGGAGTTTATTTCGCAGGCGCGCTTTTGTTAGGCGCGGCTTTTCTTTACAGCGGTGTGCGCGTTGCTGTTCACCGCACAAACAAGAGTGCGAAGAAACTGTTGTTGACGTCCGTTTTATACTTGCCCGCGCTGTTGCTGCTGATGTCGTTCGACAAAATCTACCTTTAACCCAACGTCGCCTCGCCTGCTTAATCACTGCCGTCGAATTCCTTTTTGGGATTTTCCGCCCAATACGCCGGAAGAGCATTTAGGGGTCTTTTTGAAATTATTTTTAGAATGATTCTGTTTGATCCAACTCATAGTAACTTCGTGTAATACCGAACAAAAATAGAGGAAAGCTCATGAAAACATTTGAAGAAATGATTCGAAGGAACCACGAGCAAGTCGTGGTAGGGTACGATAGAGACACTGGACTAAAAGCCATTATTGCGATTCACAATACAACGCTTGGCCCTGCATTGGGCGGAACCAGAATGTGGAATTACGATTCCGATGACGACGCCTTGCATGACGTCATCAGGCTGTCGCGCGGCATGACATATAAGGCGGCGATCGCCGGTCTGAACCTGGGCGGGGGCAAGGGGGTTATCATCGGCGATTCGCACAAAGGAAAAAGTGAAGCGCTATTCAGAGCCTATGGTCGCTTGGTTGAAAGTTTGGGCGGGAGGTACATCACTGCGGAAGACGTCGGGACAAACGTACGCGACATGGAGTGGGTTCGCACGGAGACATCGCATGTTTGCGGCATTTCGAAAGCGCTCGGCGGCAGCGGCGATCCTTCGCCAGTGACGGCTCGCGGCGTATATCGGGGCATAAAAGCATGTACGGAAGAAGTGCTCGGCACGACTTCTTTGAAAGGTATGAAGGTCGCTGTACAAGGTCTAGGTCATGTCGGCAAGTATTTGTGCGGTTTTCTGCACAACGAAGGAGCGGAGCTGGTCGTGACGGACATACATCAGAAGTATATCGACGAGGTTGTGTATAAATACAAAGCGGAAGTTGTTGCTCCGGACAAAATCTACGAAACCAAATGTGATATTTTTGCCCCTTGCGCACTTGGCGGAATATTAAACAGTGAGACGGTTCCGAAATTACGTTGTCAGATTATCGCCGGGGCTGCAAACAATCAGTTGCAAAAGGAAAGCGTGCATGGGCCGATGCTTCTTGAGCAAGGCATTTGGTATGCGCCGGATTATGTCATCAATGCCGGCGGATTGATTAACGTCGCGAATGAATTTGAAGGATATAACCAAGACAGGGCGCTAAAGCAAGCAGACAGTATTTACGATATTCTCAAAAACATCATTGCCGTTGCAAAAGAAGAAAACGTCCCGACCTATGAAGCGTCAAACCGCTTGGCTGAACGTCGGATTGAGCAGATTGGTCGCCTTGGTCGCAAATTCGTGCCGCGACGACCGGCGCAATTTAACCGTAATGCCAGGATGATCGACTCGTTCTAAAAACGCGGTCTTCGTGAATTTTAGAATCTAGCAAAATGACTTGGCGGGAGTGGCTGAACCACACCGCCTGGTTCATTTCTGGTAATTCAATAATTTGTAGGAAAAACTGAAGGATTAAACGGGGAAGAAATTGCGGGGAAAATATTAATGGTGCCGAGAGCCGGACTCGAACCGGCACGGTCATAAATGACCGAGGGATTTTAAGTCCCTTGCGTCTACCAATTTCGCCACCTCGGCCAATTCAGAGGCGGCGATCGGATTCGAACCGATGAATAGAGGTTTTGCAGACCTCCGCCTTAGCCACTTGGCCACGCCGCCCAAAAAAAAAGCGGGAGACGAGATTCGAACTCGCGACCCCCACCTTGGCAAGGTGGTGTTCTACCACTGAACTACTCCCGCAACGAAGGATTTAATATAGAATTAATCTTGAGCGAAGCAAGCCTTTTCTATAAAAAAATCATGCAAATGGAGGCGCGCGACGGTATCAGTTATTGGCGAAAATATGCTGGTTGAAAATCAACTTTTGGAGAAAAAAATGTCGGACAATATAAATTTCAGCGAACTTATTATTACTTGCGAAGCTTGCGGCAGCGTTAAGAAATTTACCGTCACTGACCAATCGGATGCAGACAAGCTTTTTAAGCTCTACGCCTGTGAAAACGGTTGTGGCCGTAATTTATATAGCTTCATCACGCTAGGGCAATTGGAAATTGAAAAGCCAATTCAGCAGTTTGACGAAACGACCGAAATGCTGTCATAAGCTGTTTTGTTGGATTGTCCTATTTCTGGTCTCCCGCGCAATTTCATGCCTGATTTGCTTTCAAACGTCTCCGTTTCTCTGATACTTGCCCAGTAAAAACAGATTCATTCAACTATAAAGCGCCCTTTGTTCGCGAGTTCAGCGGCGCCAGGCTTAGAAACGAAAAAAGCCTTGCTAAATTTAGCAAGGCTTTAGTGGAGCTGATCGGGATCGAACCGACGACCTCATGACTGCCAGTCATGCGCTCTCCCAAACTGAGCTACAGCCCCGAAGCGAACTAATATAAAACTCGCTTGCACAAAGTCAAGCGATTTCCCGGCCCCCGTTTCGTTTAACTTTTGTACAATTCATGCTCACGTTTGCAGAAAACTAAGCGCGAGAAACTGCATAAGAAAACTCGGCTCTTTGAAGCGCTTGATTTTGCTTTTCGAAATGCGTTCATTGCCGCTTAAAGATGGGAATAATTGAGTTCAATATTGGGTTAAGAACGGAGCTTTTCAGGAACAACATCATCTCTTAATTATTGGGATCACAAAATGTCTGAATCTACCAAAAATGTCATCATTATCGGGTCTGGACCGGCGGGCTATACCGCCGGGCTTTACACTGCGCGCGCTAATCTTGCCCCACTCATTTTCGCCGGCCCCGAGCCTGGCGGACAATTAACGACCACAACGGATGTTGAAAACTACCCGGGTTTTTCAGACGGCATTATGGGGCCGGAATTGATGGAAGAAATGCGGAAGCAAGCGGAGCGTTTTGGTGCGGACATTCGTTTTGAAACCGTTTCAAAAGTTGATTTTAGCACTGAAACGCCGCGCGTCTGGGTTGAAGGCGAAGAGTTTGCCGCCCAAGCAATCATCATTGCAGCAGGCGCTTCCGCGAAGCTGCTCGGACTTGAAGCGGAAAAGCGGCTTATGGGACGCGGCGTGTCAACGTGTGCAACTTGTGACGGTTATTTTTTCCGAGGACAAGAAATCGCCGTTGTTGGCGGCGGAGATACGGCGATGGAAGAAGCCAATTTTCTCACTAAATTCGCTACAAAAGTCACGCTTATTCATCGACGCGATCAGTTGCGAGCTTCTAAAATTATGCAAGAGCGCGTGCTAAAAAACGAGAAGATTGAAGTGCTCTGGGACTCAGTCGTTGCGGACATTCATGACGTTGAGAAAAACCTCGTTAGCGGAATTACCGTTGAAAACGTCAAAAGCGGAGAACGCTCCCAAATTGAATTGGCGGGGCTTTTTATCGGCATCGGTCACCAGCCGAACACCGATATTTTCAAAGGCCAGGTTGAGATGGACGAGAACGGTTATATCGTCAATAAGCAACGCACGATGACCAGCGCCAATGGCGTTTTTGCAGCGGGCGACGTTGTGGATCACACCTATCGTCAGGCGATCACAGCGGCGGGGATGGGGTGTCAAGCTGCAATTGATGTTGAGCGCTATCTTGAATCTTTAGAGTGACTTCACTTGGAGTGCGATGATTCATCATCGCCTGTTCAAGCAAATACTGAAGTATTTGACTCCGAATTTATTTGCACGTAAAGGCCACTGGAAACAATCAGCCAGCTTCTTTGCGATAACTTATTCGTTGGGGCTTATCTTGCAGATGTAGCACAGGCGCAGTATGCTCAATTCGTCGTAATCAACGGACTCGCCTAAATAATCATAAATTGGCCGCAAGGCGTCGGCGCCAAGCCGATCGAATGCGGCCATGACATCTTGTTGGCGATCTTCGGGCAGGTTCGAAAGCTTTTGAAACGGCTTTGGATTGAGCGTATTGCCATCGCGAACGAATTTAAACAAATGATTGACGACGGTGCTCTGTTTAACGCCGTATTCCCCCATAATTGCCTCGATGGAAAAACTCGCCTGATATTTTTCTCCCACCTCGATATAGCGCGGTTTTCTCAATGTCAGTTTTCTTTGAGCCGAACGATGGCGCGTTCCAATTTTCGATTTCGGCTTGACGTCATTTTCTTTGCAGTACCGGTAAATTTCGTTCTGGAAAATTGTGCCGTATTTCTCAAATTTGGCGAGCCCAACGCCGTGCATCGTCAACATACTTTCCTTGTTGATTGGAAAATACGTCGCCATCTCGATCAACGTTTTGTCGGCAAAAACGGCATAGGGCGGAATTTGGGCACGGTCAGCGAGAGATTTGCGTTTATTGCGCAAAATGTTGAATAAATCCATGTCGTAATCGAGTGACGCCGTTTCTATCGCACTCGGGCGGCGGCTTTCAGTGTCGTCCACGGTTCCTTGGAAAGCTTCCTGGCCGCGCAAAATCAACATGGCTTTTTCTGTCAGTTTTAAACTGCCGAATTCTTCATCTTTAAACAAAACGTCTTGCTGAACAAGCTGCCGAGAAAGATGCAGCCACTGGCGTTTCGTGTAGTCTTTGCCGATACCGTAAGTCGAAAGATTGCCGTGGCCGCGCGACAATACTTTTTCCGAGCGCGAGCCGCGCAAGACGTCGATAATGTGATTCGCGCCAAAAAACTGCCCCGTCCGATAAATACAGGAAAGAAATTTTTGCGCCGGAACGGTTAAATCCGAATAATCGCGCGTTGTCGTGCAATTGTCGCACATGCCGCAGTTTTCCTTGGTGAAATCCTCGCCAAAATATTTGAGCAAAGGCTTCCGTCGGCAAACGTGCGATTCTGCGTAGGCAATCATTGCGTTTAAATGATTGCGCGCCATCTGCAATTCCCGCCCTTCTTTTTCCTTGAAGAAAAATTGGATTTTTTGAATATCCCCGTATCCAAAAAGTAATAGGCAGTTCGATTTCAATCCGTCCCTTCCGGCGCGACCAATTTCCTGATAATACGATTCCAGGTTTTTGGGCAAATCATAATGTACAACAAAACGCACGTTTGGCTTGTTAATGCCCATCCCAAACGCAATGGTCGCAACGACGATCTGCACATCATCGCGAATAAAACGCTCCTGGTTCTCAGCTCTTTCCTGATCGGCAAGACCGGCGTGGTAGCGGCAGACGGAGAAATTCTCTTCCGCCAAAAATTCGGTTAAATCATCAACTTGGCGGCGCGAGAAACAATAGATAATGCCGGATTGATTTTTGAAGCGCGCCAGGAAATTCAGCAACTGTCGCACAGGATCGTTTTTCTCGACAACGTCAACAAACAGATTCTCGCGATTGAAGCTGGCGATGAATTTATTGGAATGATCAAAATTCAGACTCGACGAAATATCATCTTGCACGCGCGGCGTGGCCGTCGCAGTGAGCGCCATGCACACAGCGTCTTGAAAGCGCGTTCTCAACTCCCCGATCTGGCGATATTCGGGGCGGAAATCGTGCCCCCATTCAGAAATACAGTGCGCCTCGTCGATAGTCAAGCAATCCACTTTCAAATTGTCAGTAAGCATCGTCAGGATGTTCGGTTTGAGCAGGGTTTCCGGTGCGACGTAAAGCAACTTCGCTTCCCTGCGGAGAAGCGAGCTCAAATTCGTTTTGTACTGCTCTTGCGAGAGCGAGCTGTTCAAAAGTGTCGCTTTGACGCCGGACTCAGTCAATTGCTCGACTTGATCTTTCATTAAAGAAATTAGCGGGGAAACGACTACAGTCAAGCCTTCAAACATGAGCGCGGGGATTTGATAGCACAGAGATTTTCCCCCGCCGGTCGGCATAATCACCAACGTATCGCGCTTGTTCAGCGCATTTTCTATAATCTCTTTTTGCAAAGGCCGAAATTGGTCATAGCCAAAAACGTCCTTTAGAATTGTCTGCATTTGCTGTTTCATCTCGCCCCTTTTTGTTCAAAAACTGCTCAAACAAACGCTGAAAAAATTATCGAAACTGCCCGAATTTGTCATGCTGTAAGCATCTTTTTTGATTGAACCCTTGAACGATGAGGATACTCTGTGCCGGGCGACAACAAAGATTCTTACGAAATGACAAGCCGAGGCTATTGCGCTAGTCTGAAAGCGTTTAACTTCAATGCCATTCTAAATAAATTCCGCCAAAATCCAATTTCTTTCGAATAAATTTCTTTCCGTCGGGTACCACGTTCATCTTTCGTTAGAGAAAAATTGCCGTTCGTTTTTGTGCTGGATATTTAAACATAAGCAAGCGGTTTTTTGAAAGGAACGGTTCCAGAATTTGCAAAAAGAAATTGAAGAAAAAGAACGCGGTCGCGAAGCCGACTTGATTCGTGAATGTCAGAACGGCAAAAAGGCAAGCTACAGCGTTCTCGTTAATAAATACATGAAACGTGCGTATTTTACCGCGCTTGGTTTGGCGGGATCACACGAAGCCGCGCTTGACCTGTCGCAGGAGGCGTTCGTCCGAGGGTTTCGCGCCATAAAACGCTTCGACCCGGAACGCCGCTTTTTTACTTGGTACTACCAAATCCTGCGCAATCTTTGCTTCAATTTTCTACGCGATACAAAACGCCGCGCCCAGCCTTTTTCGGAAGTCGGCGAATTCGAAATTGCCAAAATCGCGAGTTTTTCCAACCCCGAAAGTGATTTTGAAAAGATAGAAATTCAGGAAATCGTCTGGCGCGGCATCCAGAGTTTGCGGGAGAATGAACGCGAGATTATTGTGATGAAAGATTTTCAGGAAATGTCATACAAGGAAATCGCGGAAACCCTCGAGTGCCCAATCGGCACCGTCATGTCAAGATTATACACCGCGCGACGCGCACTCAAGACGGAACTGGAAAATATATTGGCATGAAAACGTTAACAAAAGAACAACGCCAAAACTTCGAAATGCTGCTCGTCAAAGCCGTTGACGACGTATTGACCAAGTCGGAAAAGATTGAATTCGACGCGTTCGTTCAAAACTTTGAAGAATGTCGCGACGAGTGGCGGGAACACCAAAAACTCAAGGAGGTCACCAACGCCATGAAATTGAAAAACCCTTCTTCTGAAATTTGGGACGGCTATTGGATGGGAATTTACAATCGGATTGAGCGCGGCATAGCATGGATTTCGTTGTCCGTCGGCTCGATCATTCTCATCACCTACACGCTTTTTCAGTTCGTCAAAGCAGCGATCCAGGGCATTGAGAAACACCCGGTCATTATAACCGCGGTACTGCTCGTGCTGCTGGGCTTCACGATTTTGATGGTTTCTATTATTCGAGAAAAAATATCCATGCGAAAAACTGATCCTTACAAGGAGGTCAAAAGATGATTGTGGTTACGTCCAGTGAAATTGCCGGAAAAAAAACCAAGCAATCCTTTGGCATGGTGTCGGGCAGCACGATTCGTGCGCGGCACTTGGGCAAAGATATTATCGCGGGGCTGAAAAACCTGGTTGGCGGAGAGATTGAAGAGTACACAAAACTGATGGCCGAGGCGCGCGAACAATCCATAGATCGCATGAAAGCGCAGGCGAAAGAGCTCGGCGCCAACGCCGTCGTTGATTGCCGCTTCACCAGCAACTACTTGCAGCAAGGCGCTTCCGAAGTCCTGATTTTTGGCACCGCCGTCCTGGTTGAATAACCCGCCACCTTTCGCTTGACTATTTTCGTCGAAAGGCTTAAACGCAGATGCCGCTTAACCCCACCCTCGCATGTCATTCCGAAGGAATCTTTTTGATCCAGAGTACGCGACTAAAAAGATTTCTTCGGAATGATATGCGAGGGATTCGCTTTAGAATTGTGGATGTCGTAGTTCTGATTGCGGAGGGATTTTGATATGTTAGTTTTCGGCTTTTCTGGATGAAATTGACAAAACGCAATTGCTTCACCGAAATCTTCAACAAACTTACTGCAAAATGAGAATTGCAAAAAACCAAACCATCGCCATCGCCGTTGACGTGCAGGAACGGCTCTTTCCGCACATCTTTGAGCATGACAAGCTCGAAGAAAATCTGCTGAGACTCATTCCCGGACTTCGCGCGCTGGACATCCCCATCATTGTCACCGAGCAATACACCAAAGGGCTGGGCGTCACTATTCCCTCTATTCGCGAAGCGTTGGGGGACAACTATGCTCCCGTTGAAAAGCTGTCATTTAGTTGCTGCGGCGTATCGCCGGTCATGGACCAGCTCGCCAGGGCGGGCAAGAAGAACGTCATCCTTTTTGGCATTGAAACACACGTTTGCGTCCTGCAAACCGCCCTCGATTTGGCGCAGGAAGGTTATCGACCCGTTGTGATCGATGACTGCGTTTCGTCGCGAAAGCCCAATGACAAGCGCGTCGCGCTCGAACGGATGCGGCAGTCCGGCGCCGTCGTTTCGACCTATGAATCCATCCTTTTCGAAATGTGCGTTAACGCCGGGACGGATCAGTTTAAAGCCGTCTCCAAGCTGGTCAAATGATGCGCCGCAATCTTGGCGTTATTGGCCGGCCTATCTCACACTCACTCTCTCCGCTTTTGCATAATTTCCTGATTGAAAAGAACGGTCTGGATTTTTCTTATCACGCTTTCGAAGTGCGGCCAGAGAATTTGCATTCAGCGATTCGCGGCGCTCAGGCGCTGGGATTTCGCGGGCTCAACGTGACGATCCCGCACAAAGTGCGCGTGATGGATTTTGTCGATGAACTGGGCGACGAAGCAGAACAAATCGGCGCCGTGAACACCCTCATTTTCGAGGATAACAAAATCATGGGGCGCAACACTGACGCAGACGGCTTTTTGCAAAGTCTTGCGATGGAAAACATCCCGAGTTTAAGTAAAAAGACCATCTTCATTCTTGGGGCTGGCGGTGCAGCGCGCGCCGTTGTTTTTGCCGCCAAAAGCGCCGGAGCCAAACGCATTCTCATTACTAACCGAACAATGTCAAGGGCGGAAAAGCTGGCGCGTGATTTTGGCGTTGAGGCGGTCGAGCTGCAAGAAATCGCCGCGCTGTCGGAAGGCGGCATCGTCGTCAACACGACTTCTGTTGGCATGTCGCCTGAGGTCAAAGCCTCGCCATTAGCGGAAAAGATGTTTCGTGAAGATCTAATTTACGTTGATCTGGTTTACAACCCGCGGCAAACCACTTTTCTCAATAATGCCAAAAAAGTCGGCGCCAAAACGGTCGACGGTTTGGGCATGCTGATTTGCCAGGGCGCGACTTCGCTCTCACTTTGGGCGAGTCGGGAAATTCAAACAAGAGATCATTTCCCAGAGTTGTACGCCCTATTGCGACCTAACTCTTACCTATGAATTTCTGTGGAAAATAGACGCACCAAAATGGATTATATGTTCAAACTCACCCCTTACTCTTCCCTTTTGATGATAGGTTTTTTTAAAGCCAAGCTCAATCCACTGTGTCATACCCGCGCAGGCGGGTATCCAGACAACGGTGCCCAAAGCTGGATACCTGTCTCTGATACACATCTCCGAGCCCACGAGACTCCAG